>NZ_JBFPJH010000172.1:0-7031 GCF_040838255.1 Bacillus sp. C30
GCCCAACGGGAGAAACAGGCCCAACAGGAGAAACAGGCCCAACGGGAGAAACAGGTGCAACAGGAGAAACAGGCCCAACGGGAGAAACAGGCCCAACAGGAGAAACGGGTCCAACGGGAGAAACAGGTGCAACAGGAGAAACAGGCCCAACGGGAGCAACAGGAGATATTGGAGCTACGGGAGAAACAGGTCCAACTGGCCCAACAGGATCTATAGGACTACAAGGGGATACAGGACCTACTGGGGGTACTAGTACAAATACTAATGTAGTAGTACAACAAACTACAGCACAGGTAAATTTATCTGATCAATCCCCGTTACTGTTTCAAGACATCCTGATCAATAATGGTGGTACCGACATTACATTTGCTGGTAACTCTTCTGACATAACACTGGTATCTCCGGGAACATATTTTGTTAGCTACACTGTTCATTGTGAGCCGGTGACCTTATCACAGAATATAGCATTGCAATTACAACTAAATTCAAATGCAGTTCCTGGTAGTAGAGTGGCTGAGAATACTGTTTCAGATGCTACTACCCTCGCTTGTTCAGTTATCATCAGTACAGTCTCTGCAAATAGTATTTTACAATTGGTTAATGATGGTGGTTCAGTCCTAAAGACTTTAATTTATCATGGTTCTGTACCTATAGTATCTATTATGAAAATTTCTTAAATAATACCCATGGTGCTAGTTGAAATTTATTCGTTATTTTTAGTAAATGTTAGCTTTAAAACTTTGGAAAAACCATAAAACAATTTCAGAAAACACCTAAAATCATACAAAAATTGACTCCATACCGTTCAAAAGCATCTTGAATACCGCTATTTTCTTCCATTCAAAATGAGAAAATGTGCTCATTTCCATGGCTTTTGGACACTAGAAATTCAACTAGCACCACGAGTTAAATAATATGCAGAAGTTGAACTACTCACCACTTAACATCCTTATCGACTGTTTGAAGTGGGAGATTCGTTAACTAGCCAAACATTTAATTCTAATTGGTCTAATATTAGTATCATACAAATTAGGGTTCTGTTGCAAAGTTCCCAAAAACATAGAAAATCTAGGATTACATCGTTAAATGGTTATGCAACCATTAATAATTCTTGTAATTCATGATACACGGAAAAGACGGAGTTTATTTGTGAAGACTTCGCCTTTGGTTATATAGGGCATGAATCGTTTCAATGCCTTTTATCGTACGAGAAGCATGTCGGAGAGTTTGAAATCCAGATGACTTAACAAAACGACGTTTCACATGTCGGTGGTCTTGTTCTATACGATTATTCATAGGTTTTACGTTACAATGCACAAAGTAACGCTGGGGCTTGGTCTGTTGTGAAAACCATTGGTTCTCCAAACATTTTTACGAGTCTTTTCATAAAGAGGTTGTTACAAAACTCATAAATATTCAAAGTTGGGTGCATAAAGAAACGATCCATTTGTGAATGAATCATCATAATATAAAGTACACACTATCAAAGTCAAAACATACTATGTAACATCAAACGAAGCCTATGTATATGTGAAGATGAAGGCAATCCACATTTTTTATCGAAGTCCAACGATCCACCTATAGCCAAAAGATGATGAAAGAAAAACTGAATCGGTACGAAGCGTATTTTTATAGTTTAAAATGGCAGCAAGAACCATGGCAACCCAAGAAGGCAAAATATTTCCCCTCTCTTCTCGTGATACGGATAAGCACTATGACATTCTCTCTACAAATTTCCACATAATTTCAGGCTAAATCCATTTATGCTTTCATGAATCAAATGGTTGTTAAGGCATAGTAGCAATCTTATAAATTTAATATAGCCCCATTTCATCAGCTTCTTCTTTAGATATTTTATAATATACACCTGGAGCAAAAGAGCGGTCTATTGTATTTGTGGACGGCTCTTTTGAACCGCTCTCTTCTAACCAATTATAAAAAAGTACTTTTGTAGGTGTTTTTGATGCATCGGAATTACTTGTGCTAGCTTTTTTAGGTGCTTTAGATAGTTTGATGTTATCGCTGTAAACCTTCGTAAATAAAGCTTGTACAGTGTCTGTGAGAGTACCATTGCATTTTAGGAATCTATCTACCTTACTTAGCGCATTGAATGCAAGATAAAATAAACCTATATCACAATTGCTACCCACACGTAAACCGATAATAGATGCATTGTTTTTTAAAATTTGATGATAAGTTCCAGCTTTGATTGTATGGTACATCATTTCTTGGTATTCATTCACATAGTAAGTGTGGACTCTTTCGAACTCTTGTTTACTATCATTTTGAGCTTCTTTAAATTCGTTTTCAATAGATTCCATTAGGGATACTATATCATTATTTTTTTCTTGTTTTAAAGAATTAAAAGAGTTAATAGAGTTATTATAGTTAGAACGCGTTTTTTCACCCTCTAAACCTACAGTATCAAGGGTTTCAGAGTTTTTCTGTTCTGCAACCTGTCCTGCACTCTGTTCTGCATCTATATAAAATACTTCTTTCATGATAGTAGTGAAGTTAGTATGCATTTTCAATACAAATACATATTTATTTTTACCATCAGCTAACCCTGCAACTACTACTTCATTTGTTTCTTTTAATACACGAACTGCTGCGTTCACAGTTCTTACAGAACAGTCAGCTTTACGAGCTAATGTTTCTGCAGAAATTTTACATATACCATTCCCTGAAAGCATGTATACAATATGATCCATAACATCTTTTCTTTTCGATCCCACAGGAAATAAACGTTCAAAGCTTTGATTATTCTCATTGAAACGTTGTCTAATAGCTTCAATAATTTCATTTTTCTTTTGGGAACATAATTTGTTTACTTGCATATATTTTTGAACATCCTTATTATAGGCTGTGATTTTTTTCTTCATTATAAGTCTTGTCTCCTTCTCAGAAACAAAAAAGCAACAGAATGCCAAGTGTAAGCAAACTGTTGCTAAGGAGCCCTTACGTACTGTAAAATAGTTCGTAAGAGTACAGCAAGTGTTTGCCTATCTAGAGTAGGCGGACGGTATATATAGTGTTGGTAGCACTGTATATACACGCTGTGCTCTTTTGTTGTATTTGTTATTTTCGCCCACATTTCGCCCACATACTTTTCTTTTGATAACGTTTTTTATCGGTAAAGAAAAATTGTAGATGAAATGCAGGGCTTGTTGTATAAACGTTTTTAACTTTTTATCGTTTATTATCTGATGTTGGATTAAAATACAGTATTATCATTAGCTCCAGAAATTATTGAGGCAGTAAAGGAAGGGGAAATTAAGCGTTTCTTTGTTATCGCAGGTTGTGATGCACCAGGAAAAGGCGGGGAATACTATCGTGAATTAGCAACGTCACTTCCGCCAGAAACGGTTATTTTAACAACTTCCTGTGGGAAATTCCGCTTTAATGATGTAAGTTATGGTGTTGTGCCCGGTACGGAGATTCCGCGTTACATTGACTTAGGACAATGTAATAATTCAATTTCTACAGTGAAAATAGCGGCCGCTTTAGCAGATGCTTTTCAATGTGAAGTGAATGAATTGCCAGTGAGTATTGTTCTATCATGGTTTGAACAAAAAGCGGTTGCCATTTTACTTGGGCTATTTAGTCTTGGTATTCAAGATATTCGCATTGGTCCAAAGGCACCTGAATTTATTTCACCTGGTGTGCTTGATGTATTACAAGAAACATTCGGTTTAAAACTAATTACAACCGCAGCAGAAGACATGAATATGATGTTATCGTAACAAAAAGGATGTCCTATATGTAGAGTTGACTTTATAAAGAGTTTGTATGTATTCGCAAGCTCATGTATTAGATGCACAGGTGCATTAGTAGAAGAACAAAAAAATGATCCGTCTTTTTAATAAGGAGAGCTATCCACATTCATTAACTTCGGAATATTATAACGCCCAAAATAAAAATGCGGAATTTTTGTTTTGGGTATTTCCTTTTCTTAGCTGGATAGGTATGTGGTGAGATTTCTTAAGAAGAAAATAGGCAGTATCCAATAGATAATAGCGGATTCAAGAAAAAATTTAAAAATCGAGTTGACATTCTATCTACATAGTCATACAATATAGTGGTAATAAGTAATACTGAATAGCGTAGTTTTTAAAAATATATTCAGTATCCAATAGGCAAAAGCGGATTTAAGAAAAAATTTAAAAATCGAGTTGACATTACAACTACTTAGTCATACAATGTAGTTGTAATAAGTAATACTGAATAGTGAGGCTTCTCAAAAGCTATTCAGTAAAAATTAGCCTTAGTACTCTGTGATACTGAATATAAGTCAGACAGAATAGGGGGTAAAGGAGGATCAGAATATGGAAAATTTAACTGAAATGCTGAAAGGTTCGCTGGAAGGATGTGTTCTGGAAATCATTAGCCGCCGTGAAACTTATGGCTATGAGATTACCCGCCACCTGAATGAGCTTGGGTTTACTGAAGTCGTGGAAGGAACGGTCTATACCATCCTTGTGCGATTAGAGAAGAAAAAACTTGTGAATATTGAAAAGAAACCGTCAGACATGGGGCCGCCTCGCAAGTTTTATTCACTAAATGAGGATGGCCGTCAGGAGCTTGAATTGTTTTGGAGAAAATGGGATTTTGTATCATCAAAAATTAACGTCTTGAAGTCAAACTAGCCTCATAAGATTAAATATTCGGCCGATATTTTGGGAGTTTCTTGTTCTGCTTTATAAAAAAGGAGGAAAAATAATATGTTGGAAATGTTCAAAAAATTAATTGGTGATAAAAAAGAGTACAAAATGATGATGGCACGGGTTGGAGCTCTGCCAGAGGACTATCAGTTTGTGTTTAAGAAAATTCAAAACTACATGTGGAATTTCTCAGCTGGTAACGGGATGGATATGCTACACATACAGTATGAACTAATCGATTTGTTTGAAGCCGGTGCGGCGGAAGGCAGACAAGTGCTAGAAATCACTGGGGAGGACGTGGCATCCTTTGCTGACGAACTAGTGGCAAACGCTAAAACTTATGTTTCCAAGTATCGTGAAGATTTGAATGAAAGTATCATGAAGCAATTGAGAAAAAAATAAATGCAACAGGTAATACCGACTGATTAGCTGGTTACAAATGTGAATTGCCGCCATCGCTATTCAGTTATATTTTTAAATCAGTACTAAGTAATACAGATTATCAGTAATACTAAATAGAGGAGTGTAAGCAGTCTAGCTTTACAAAACATTTTTTAAGGAGGAAAAAAGTATGACCAATACAGCGATTTCTGTAAAAGGATTAAAAAAATCCTTTAAAGATAAGGAAGTGTTAAAAGGGGTAGATTTTGAAGTGCAGCGTGGCGAAATTTTCGCACTGCTGGGTTCAAATGGAGCGGGCAAGACGACGATAGTCAATATCCTCTCGACGCTGATGAAGCAAGATGGCGGCGAAGTAGGTATTTGTGGTTTTGACGTTCAGCGTCAACCGGATCATGTTCGTCAAAGTATCAGTCTGACAGGGCAGTTTGCAGCTTTAGACGGTATGCTCACGGGGAGAGAAAACTTGATAATGATTGCCAAGTTGCGTGAAGTTTCTAGTCCCGCTCAAGTCGCTGACAATTTGCTTGCAAGATTCAGCCTGACTGATGCAGCCAACCAGAGGGCAGACCAGTACTCAGGTGGGATGAAGCGCCGGCTTGATATCGCCATGAGCTTGATCGGGACGCCAGCAGTCATTTTTCTCGATGAACCGACGACAGGGCTTGACCCTGAAGCGCGTATTGAAGTGTGGGATACAGTCAAGGAACTTGCCGGCGGCGGCACGACTATCTTGCTCACGACCCAGTACCTCGAGGAAGCCGAACAACTGGCGGACCGTATCGCTATCTTGCATGGCGGAAAAATTATTACGACTGGTACTCTTACAGAACTTAAAGAGATGTTCCCGCCAACAAAAGTGGAGTATATCGAGAAGCAGCCGACATTGGAAGAAATTTTCCTTGCGATTATTGGCAAAAAGGAGGAGATGTAAATGAAGAGCAAAACAGGGGTATTATTAGGGCGCTTAATGCGCAACATCATGCGCAGTCCAGATACAATTATTACGGTAGCGATTACGCCGATTATGATGATGCTGTTGTTTGTCTACGTATTTGGCGGCGCCATAAAGACAGGAACGGATAACTACGTCAATTATTTATTGCCGGGAATCTTGCTGATGGCTATCGCATCCGGTGTCGCTTACACTTCCGTACGGTTGTTTACGGATGTAAAGAGCGGGCTGATGGCACGTTTCATTACTATGCCTATCAAGCGTTCGTCGGTATTATGGGCTCACGTATTAACATCACTTGTTGCTAATGTGCTTACTATCGTGGTGGTTATTCTTGTTGCGCTCATAATGGGCTTCCGTTCCAGTGCTAATATTCTGGATTGGCTTGCGGTAGCTGGAATACTCGGGATGTTTACGCTGGCGCTGACATGGCTGGCTATCATTCCTGGGTTGACAGCGAAGTCCATGGAAGGGGCGACAGCCTACTCGTACCCACTAATTTTTCTGCCCTTTATTAGTTCGGCCTTTGTTCCTACCGAAACTATGCCAAAAATTGTTCGTGCGTTCGCTGAAAACCAGCCTGTGACTTCAATCGTGAATGCGATTCGTGCCCTCTTATATGAAGGGACTGTTGGCAACGATATTTGGATTGCACTTGCTTGGTGTGTGGGCATTATGGTTATCGCTTACTTCTTCGCCGGCAAAGCATTTAAACGTCAGTTAGGGTAACAACACCAGTTCGGTGCACAATGGCAACTAAATCTTCTGGAATAATATATATATGGGAAAATGGATTTAAATCACATTAATCTTAGTTATTGCTATAATTGTTAGTATTCTTACTGATTATGCAGTTGGTACGTAAGTAGGCTCAGACGTTGAGAAAAAGCAGACTGAGAGAGTTAAAAGGGAAGAGATAATATTTTGACCTCAATTCTAATTGCCATATAATAAATGCAATTTTTATACATGAAAAGCCCACCTATTTCCGTAGGTGGGCTATATCTTTACTACAC
>NZ_JBFPJH010000173.1:0-6935 GCF_040838255.1 Bacillus sp. C30
GTATAATACTGTATCTAGTCAAAAAAATAAACTAGTTTTTTTTATTTTTTTTGTAAATTATTTTTCCGTCAATCATAGTGAGTACAGGCTTGGCTAAATAATGGAAAGGATGATGTGTCCATAACACGAGGTCAGCATCTTTTCCAACATCAATGCTTCCAATTCTATCCTCCAAACGTAAATTTCGAGCTGGGAAAATAGTAATTCCTTCCAACGCTGTTTTCTCATCTAATCCTTCTCTTACTGCAATGGCAGCGCAAACATTTAAATATTGAATTGGTGTATAAGGGTGGTCGGTTGTAATAGAAACTTCTACTCCATTTTTCGATAAAATATGATAAGTATCCCACGTTTTGTTTTTAAGTTCGATTTTCGAACGTCGCGTAAGAGTAGGTCCAACTGAAACTTTTAAATTGTGTTTCGAAAGCTCTTCAACAATAAAGTGTCCTTCTGTACAATGTTCAATACGTAAATCAAGATTGAATTCTGTCGCAAAGCGTAAAGCTGAAGTGATATCATCTGCGCGGTGAGCGTGGATACGTACCGGTATTTCTCGGCGGAGTGCTTTTAAAATAGGTAGCATTCGAAAATCAGCTTCATGCCCGTAGTGTTGTGCGTCATAGAATGATTCACGAAGTAACCCCATAATTCCCATACGTGTTATTGATTCTTTTGTACCGTTACTATGGAACTTTTTAGGGTTTTCTCCAAAGGCAATTTTTAAACCAGCAGGTTCCTGAATAATCATATGATCAATACAAGTTCCAGCAGTTTTTATTACGCAAGTAGTACCGCCGATAATGTTTTGGCTTCCGGGCATCACGTGAACAGTCGTAACACCATTTTGTACAGCGTCTTGAAATGCAATATCAAAAGGATGAATCCCGTCTAAAGAACGGATATGTGGTGTTGAAACTTCGGATGTTTCATTTGCATCATTACCAGCCCAACCAGTACCTTCATCGTAGAGGCCAAGGTGAGTATGAACATCAATAAATCCAGGCAAGAGATGAAGAGCTCGTGCATCTATAACGGTCATATCCTGAGTAGTATCAATATGAGGTTTGACCGCGGCAATGCGTTCTCCTATAACGAGTACATCTCCTTGAAACTTTTGGGATGTAATAGGATATACAATGGCTTGTTTGAGCAATATTTTCATAGAGACCTCATTTCCGTCACCTTGTAATGTGTAGAATAGGTTTAGACAAAGTAACTGAAAGGTTTTTCGTGTAGTAATGCTCCGGTGTTTAAAAAGTAAGAAGTCTTGGAGGAGATAGACTACCCGTAAAACTGTATTTTAAAAGTACTACATTGTATGCAAGAGGATATTTTGTAATGCATGGTTAACTGTTGGAAATGTGTATTGATATCCATGTTTAATAGCTTTATTGGGTAATACATGTTGCCCTTCTAATACAAGTATACTCATCTCACCGAGTAAAGCGCGAAGTACAAATGAAGGAACAGGTAGCCAATGAGGTCGCCTAGTTATAGTGGCAATAATTTCACCGAACTCTTTCATCCGTATTGGCGTTGGCGCTGTAATATTAAAAGGTCCGTCAATTTCTTTTTTGTGAATGATGAAATCAATCATGCGAACGACATCGTCTATATGAATCCATGATAACCATTGGTTTCCAGATCCAAGTGTACCGCCGATATATAATTGATAGGGAAGTAGCATTTTTGGAAGAGCTCCTCCATCTGCGCCCAATACGACTCCAAATCTTGTGTAGACAGTTCTTATTCCAATGGAGCGGGCTTTAGATGCTTCTTGCTCCCACAAATATACTGTGTTTGCTAAAAAGTCATCTCCTGGAGTCTCTTGCTGTTCTGTAAAAGATTCGGTTTCAGATGTCCCATAGTATCCAATGGCACTTGCATTAATAAATGTGTGTGGCTTTGTTTCAAGTGTTTGTAATTGTTTAATGAGTCCTTTTGTTGTTTGAATTCTACTGTTTAAAATTGATTCTTTTTGTTTTTTTGTCCATCTACTATTAATAGATTCTCCGGCTAGATTAATAACTACATCGATAGAGGAGAGAGGGAAGGTCTGTAAATCCGGTGTCCACTGTACGTATTGAAGGTTAGTGTGTGAAGTTTCAGCAATTTTTTTTCGAGTAAGAATGTAAACAGTAAATCCCTTTTGAATAAAAAAACTAGAAAGGGATTTGCCTATAAAGCCAGAGCCACCAGAAATTGCGATTTTCACAATCATTTCCTCCTCATTATATATATTCTTGAAAAGAAAAAACGTTCCTTGACTATGTTAAAATAATAGAGAGGTGAGAGTATGACTGTCATTACAAAAATAGAAGTGCAAAAACGATCGAAAGAACGATTTAATATTTATATTGATAAAGGTCAAGGCGAAGAGTACGGGTTTAGTGTGAATCAATCAATCTTAATGAAACATGGGTTACAAAAAGGCTTAGAAATTGATGAAGTAGCGTTAGGGAATATTTTGTACAATGAAGAGGTACAAAAAGCATATTTACAAGCGATTTCCTATTTATCCTATCAAATGAGAACAAAACAAGAAATAGAAGATTTCTTACGAAAAAAAGAAGTGGGACAGGCCATCATCTCTGAAGTCGTTTCGAAATTATTACATGATCGATATATTAATGATAAAGAGTACGCTATTTCATACGTGCGAACGCAAAGTAATGTGAATCAAAAAGGTCCAACTGTTATTAGGAGAGGGCTATTAAGTAAAGGTGTTCAGGATTTAATCATTACACATAGTTTACAAGAGTATCCAAAGGAGAAGCAAATGGAGAATGCTTTGTTTCTTATAGAAAAGAAGAAAAAATCTTATCAAAAGCATTCATTTTTACAAATGAAGCTAAAGTTAGATGAAATGCTTGTTCGTAAAGGATATTCTAGAGATGTGATTCAAATTTGCTTGGAAGAATTGAAAGACGAAAAAGATGACGAACAGCAAGAAGAAGCGTTACACTATCATGGGAATAAATATTATGAGAAATATAAGAAGTATGATGGTTGGACATTCGAAAATAAGGTGAAGCAAGCGTTATATCGAAAAGGATTCTCTATTGATGAGATAGATATATTTTTACAAATGAAACGTGAAGAGGGATGAGGAAATAAGATGGGTACGCCAAAACGCTACAGTGAAATGACACCACATGAGCTAAGGGAAGAAATTGGGGTTTTGAAGGAGCAAGCAGTAAAGGCTGAGCAACTTGGAATTGTAAATGAATTCGATGTATTAATGAGAAAAATGGCTATGGCTCGTGCTTATATGATAGATATAAATAAATTCCATATTGGTGAGACATATGAATTAGTAGAAGAACCTGGTGTGGTATTTAAAATTACGTATTTCAATGGGGTATTTGCTTGGGGATATAAGCAACATGATAATGAAGAGATTGGAATACCAATTTCCTTGCTACAAGAAAAATAAAAACCAGAGAGCGAATCTCTCTGGTTTTCATCTTTGGTAGGCGTTAAAGGAGATAGGAGATTCTAAAATTGGCGTTTTTTACATTCGTTTGCCAGTATAATGAGAGACTGGGTTTGTTGCGTCTGTCCGTTAACTTGCGCCTTCGCATGTTTTGGACGAGTCCACGTATGGTTAAATAATTCAGAACGACGATCTAAATGGTCACGGTAGCTCATCTTTATCACCTCGTGTAGGAATTTAATTTGTACTACTCTTCCTGCTGATTTGCAGCACGCATACGCTCTTGTGGGTGCGTGTTAATTGTGCCGTTAGGTCGTTTCGAAGCGAAGCGTGATTTCGCTTTCGGTTGACTGTCGATTTTGCTGTTGTTTTTTGACTCAGACCAAAATTCGGCTTGTCTACCCATTAAGAACGCCCCCTCATTATCAGTTGATACCTCTTTAAGAAGTATCACTTATAGAATGTGCAAAATAGAAGAAACTATCCTTTAGAAATTAAGGGAATAAATAGGTAAAAGGAGAATAGAACATGAATGATATTTATGAAACATTAACGAAAGAATTATTAGATAAAAATGACAACCTTTCTTACGCACAAGCTCGTGCATGGGTTGAATTACTGTGGGAAGACTTCCGAACAACTTATGCTAAATCAGGTCGTTACCAAGGTGAGGAAATGACTGAACAAGTGGTACGAACATGGGTTAATAATCATGGAGGGCGCCTTCATGAAATGCGTACAAATAATCCGAAGTATAGCCATTTAATCAATCAAGAAGATCATTTGAAACATTAAAAAAAGCGACGTAGGTCGCTTTTTTTAATGTGGAAGCAATTCCAGTTTCTTTCGAAGTTTCTCTTCGCTGAAAATCCATCCTGTATATGAACTAATAATATTTAAATTTTGATCGAGCTGAACGATTGCGACGAATGGATAATAATCTTTACTTCGATACCGCAAATCAATAAATCGAACTTCATAATAGTTATCATAATCGAAAATATCCCAGCGATATACAGGCGAGAAAGATAAGAAAGCAGATATATTTTCATCTCGCACAGCGGCTTGCATAATGGCGGTATTCGGGAACGGTACGCGATTAAATTTATCGTATACAAGGATGTTACCGCGGTGCCATCTTGCTACGTAGTAATGTTCAGTTGTAACGACGGCTAAATGATAATGATAAAATTTGTAAGAAGGAGAAATAATTACTTTCTCTACATTTTTGAAACGTTTGTATACTACACTTTTAATATTTCGATGCATCATAATGCGGCCGATATAGTAAACAAACATTAATATATACGCAGCTAAAGCAGTATACCCTTTATGTGCTCCGACAAGCATACAGGCGATAGCAAGTATATGGATAAAGAAAATGACAGTATCAAACGTATTAATTATGCCGAGCGCTACCCATTTTTTTGTGAAGGGCCTTAATGCCTGTGTACCATAGGCATTGAAAATATCCACAAAGACATGAAGAAAGACGGCAATAAATGACCAAAGTAGTAGATGCAGATAGGGAGCGTCTGAAAAGAAGGCGAAAGAGATGCCACTTATAAGGAGTGACCAAAGGATCACTGCAGGGATGGAATGAGTAATCCCGCGATGATTTCTTATATATTTAGCGTTATTACGCAATTTTAAAACTGTATCGATGTCAGGAATATTGGAACCGGCAATTGTTGCAAGCATCACTGCTTGTGGCCCAATATCACTTTGTGCTATAGCTGGATCTAATGTTGCCAAACTGCCTAGAGTAACGCCCATAACAAGGTGAGTGGCTGTGTCCATAGAAATCCACCTCCGTTTTTTATTAATGTAACTCTTTTTATTCGATACCTCAAGTCCTTTGCCTTCTATTTCCTATGTCATCTTACTTAAATTTTTTCCTAAAATCTTTATAATAGTACGTATATGCAAAAAAATGAGGGGGATCAAGTTTGACACTTGAAATATTAAATGAGTTTAACATAGAACAGTTTCAAAATGATTTAATTGGTTGGTTTGAAAAAGAACAACGTGATTTACCGTGGCGAAAAAATAAAGATCCATACCGTGTTTGGGTTTCAGAAATTATGTTACAGCAAACAAGGGTAGAGGCTGTAAAACCATATTACGCAAATTTTATGGGGAAGTTTCCTACGCTTGAAGCGCTAGCAACTGCCGATGATGAAGAAGTATTAAAAGCATGGGAAGGCTTAGGTTATTATTCTAGAGCACGAAATTTACATGCTGCAGTAAAAGAGGTAAAAGAAGTATACGGCGGGACAGTACCGAGCGATGTAAAGAAAATTGAAAAATTAAAAGGAGTGGGACCATATACAAAAGGTGCCATTTTAAGTATTGCATATGGCATACCAGAGCCAGCGGTTGATGGAAATGTTATGCGCGTATTATCTCGTATTTTATCAGTGTGGGATGATATTGCAAAACCGAAAACGAGAAAAGTTTTTGAAGAGATTGTGCGTGAAATTATTTCTATAGAAAATCCATCTTATTTTAACCAAGGTTTGATGGAATTAGGGGCATTAATTTGTATACCGAAAAATCCATCTTGTTTACTTTGTCCTGTACGTGAACATTGCAGAGGGTATGCTGAAGGTGTTCAAAAAGAACTACCAGTGAAGAGTAAAGCGAAAGCACCTACAATGGTACCGCTCGTTGCGGGAGTACTTCAAACTGAAGATGGCCGTTACGTAATTAATAAACGCCCAAGTACGGGATTACTGGCTAATATGTGGGAGTTCCCGAATATTGAACTAAGTGAAGGTATTCGTAATCAAAAACAACAGCTTACGGATTATATGAAGGAGAGCTTTGATCTCTCTGTTTCTATTGATGAATACGCGATGAATGTACAACATACTTTTACACATCGTACTTGGGATATCTTCATATTTTACGGAAAAGTAACAGGTAATATTGTCGAAACGGATACATTAAAGTTTGTATCGAAAGAAGCGTTTGAACAGTTACCTTTCTCGAAATCACATCGTACAATTTACGAAAAGTGTGTTGAGAAAATTACAATGCAGTAAAGTGAAACTTTAATCAGTGGGGGGTTTCTTCATCCCCCACTGATTATTAGCCCTCACCAATCGGGCTTTTATGGGCAGCCCGACCCCAACCTAACTTCTTTGCTTTCGCTGCATTTTGAGGTGGGGTCTTACTGCCCGGCGAATAGCGGGATAAATAATAAAAACGTGTTCCAGAACTTTGGAACACGTTTTTTTATATTGAAAATAAATTTGTATTTTGAGGTTGAAAATCCACGCGTTTATAATCCGCCCCGTGACTCGATTTCTTTCACAACTTCTTTATAAATCGTTTGTCCCTCTACATTTAGATAAGGCATAATTTGCTGAAATGAATGATGAAAATAAGCTAATTCATCCTCTTTCCATTCATTTTTGGAAATCATAGTTAGCTCAGTCATGATATTACGTCAATAAAATAGACACAGAAAATTTAAATTATGCAGCCTCTGATT
>NZ_JBFPJH010000174.1:0-6875 GCF_040838255.1 Bacillus sp. C30
TTCCGATTGGTGCTAAACTTAGGAACTCTACATGAATTGGTCCTACCAGGATTAACACCAATATCGCACCGGAAAATAAATTAATAATAAAACGAAGTAAACTTTCTCCTAAACCATTGAAGAAATGATACGCTAAATAGTTGTATGGTCGATTTATTGTATATGCCAAAGAACCTGATTGAACTTCCTCACCAATCGTTATATAAACAGGGTTTAAGCTTAGGACAATTGCTTCTGCTATTAGCAGATACCAAACTGTTTGAACAAAATCCATACTAAGACTAGTACTTTTGGAAGCAAAAGCGACTTCCCACAAATTAATAAAAATATACATGATCACTAGCATAAACGTTGTTCCATACAATGTTTCTTTCACATAAGCTAAATTACTTTTGACTGAAGTTATAAAAATTGAATAATATTTAGTTAAGACATTTTCAAGATTTTTCATGCTTTCACTCCTTCTTCATCTTTTCATTTTCAAGTGTGAAAATTTGATGAATAATCTCGTCCATAGTAGGATTAAAAATTGTAAAATCCTCAACATTAAAATTCCCCATAATATCTCGCATGATTTGGGTGCATGAATTCTTTTTTATATCCACCTTAAATTCAACTTCATTCAAATTCTTCTTTATTATCTCTATCCCTGTTTGAGTCAAAGTAGGAATGTTATCATCGGAAAATCTTACATATATTTTTTTATGTGTAAAAAAATTTGAATGCAAAGTAGCTAAATTATCATTAAACATAATATTCCCTTTATTTATGACAATTGCTCTGTTACATAACCGTTCGATATCACCAGAATCATGACTGGTAAGGATAATAGTTGTCTTAAATTCTCTATTCATCGCTAGTAATGCCTCTCTAATTTTCCTTTTTCCAACAATATCTAAACCTATTGTTGGTTCATCAAGAAACAATAGTTCTGGCTGATGAATTAAAGATGCTGCAATTTCACATCTCATACGTTGTCCCAAACTAAGTTTTCTTACAGGAGTATAGAGAAAGCTTTCCAAATCAAACAGTTCTACTAAATTATTGAGTTGTTTTAGATAAGATGCTTCGTCTAGCTCATAAATTTTTGACAGAAGGGAAAACGCCTCTATCGGAGGTAGGTGATACCAAAGTTGTGATTTTTGTCCAAAAACGGTTCCTACTTTAAATGAAAATTCTTGTCTCTTTTCCCAAGGATTAAGTGACATTATTTCTATTTTTCCACTGGTTGGATACAATAATCCTGTTAACATCTTTATAATAGTAGATTTTCCAGCACCATTAGGACCTATAAAAGCGACAATTTCGCCTTTGGAAATGGTAAATGAAACGTTGTTTACAGCACTTACTGTTTCAAATTTTGGATGAATTAAATTACGCATACTCGCTTGTAATCCTGGTAACTTCCTTTTTACTTTATAACTTTTACTTAAATCTGTAACATTAACGATCATTTATTTAACCCCCAAAATATTTATTTATCTTTTAGTAGTGTACATATCGGCCATACCTACCACTACTTTTCGTTCGCCTTTAAAAGGATTTCGAGAATGAGACATTAACATATTATCAAGCATCAATACGTCTCCCTTCTCCCATGGAAAGGATATTTCACATTTTGCATATACATCTTGAATGTGGGATAACACTGCAGCATCAAACTTCGTTCCATCTCCATAATAGGAATTTCTTGGTAACCCTTTTTCTGTATACTGTTCTAATAAAAATTCTTGTGTGGTCAAATCAAAATCAGAAATATGAAATAAATGCGCTTGGTTAAACCAAATTTCCTCACGAGTTATAGGATGTGTATAAATACCAGGTCCTTTTTCCTCGGTAGTTAATCCACCCTCAAACCAGTTAAATTTAATACCTTTATCTCTACAAAATTTTTCTATTTTTGATTTATCATTCGTATTAAACGCTTTTTCCCAATTTATCCCCATACCATCTTCGTAAAAATTTCTAACATATTTTACACCCTTGTCCTTAAAATTCATTTTTATAGTAGAATCAATATGTTTTAAAATTTCTCGATTATCGGCAATAGGAGTTTCTCCTCCTTCTTTTGACGGGGTCATGCAATAAAACCATATTTTCATTGGCCAAGTAGAAGTGTATGACATTTCAGAATGATGTGGGATTTTTTGATCTGCTGGATAGTCTGTAGAGGTATATATATTTCCACTAACTTTATTTCTTGGGGTTGATGCATTTGTATATTCCTCTAAATTTTCAGAGAATATACAAATGAAATTATTAAACGTTTCAATTGAGTCTATATTACAATTACGAAATAATAACCCACCAAAGTGTAATAATGCGTTATTTAGCTCTTTTTTGTGATCCTCTATCCACTGCAGTATATGAGTAGTCTCCTTTCTCGGTTTGAGAACTAATAAAGAGCCTTTAATAATTTGTACATTAAATTTTTCCTGAAATAAATCTAGGTTTATCATAATTTACGCCTCCATTTTTTTATATTTCTACCTTTATTAATAATGATAACTTTAAACATAAATTTTACATGCTTGCTAAAAAATTAGCTTGCTTGATTTATAATGGTTTAAGTTAAGAGAATGCGTTCTAGCTATAAACTTATATTTATAACATTGTGTACAAAATATACATCTCAATTAATGTAAATTATAAAAATGTGAAAAATTCTTATACAATTACTTTTTCAAAAAACTCATATGTTCTTATACATATACATTCAGAGTGTTAATCTGCATTATGAAATTCAAATCTCGTGTCTTCAATTTGATTACAACAAAGTTCATTTTATAAATATTTTTTAATCGTTAGATAAAGCGAAAAATATTTGAATGATTATTATTTCAATAAGCAGAAGTTCGAACTCTACAGCATAATTCATTGAAAAAATATTTTTAGCAAGTGTATAAAATAGGTCATTAAAGCAAATATTTTTTAATAATCGCATAAAAAAAGGTGTATGCAACCAAAATATTAACGTTTCTTAAAAAGATAAATTTTACTTATAAAGGAGCTAATTATATGGACTCTAAAGATATTGCAATAATTGGTATAGGCGGACGCTTTCCTAAAAGTCCTACTTTAGAACATTATTGGGAACTACTTCGAAACAAATTAAATGGAATTACTTACTTTAACTTCACTCAAACGGATAATAAAATAAATTCTAAACAAAAATTAGTGAATGCACGTGGAATCCTTGGGAATATTGATAAATTTGATGCTGAATTTTTTAATATTTCACCAACAGAAGCTGCATCACTAGATCCTCAACATCGAATATTTTTAGAAGTCGTATGGGAAGCTCTGGAAAACGCAGGGTATAATCCATTTAACTATGAAGGAATCATTTCATTATATGCTGGCTGCAGTCCAAGTAAATATAAACCTATTGAATCTGATTCAAAGCAAACAGCCTCTACAACGCTTCAAAATTATATTAATAATGCTCCTGAATTTTTAGCTACGAGAGTGGGGTATAAACTTAACTTACGTGGAGAATGTATTTCTGTTGGAACCGCCTGCTCTTCATCATTAGTGTCTGTACATATGGCCTGTCAAAGTTTGTTAAATCAAAGTAGCGACATAGCTATCGCAGGAGGGGTTTCCATAAATGTTCCAGAGTTTAAAGGATATATCTATCAGGAAGGATTAATCTATTCTTCGAATGGAGAATGTAAACCTTTTGATGCAGAAGCAACTGGAACTGTTGAAGGTAACGGTGCAGGTGTAGTTGTATTAAAAAAATTAGAAAATGCAATAAGAGATAAAGATTTTATTCATGCAGTTATTAAAGGAAGTGCCATAAATAATGATGGCAGTGATAAAGCAAGTTATACTGCTCCTAGTCAATTAGGACAAACAAAAGTGATTTTAAGTGCACTTGAAAAATCCAAAATAGATCCTCGAACAATATCTTATGTGGAAACTCATGGAACAGGAACTATTTTAGGTGACCCTATTGAAATGGAAGCATTAAAATCTGCATATCAATTATATACATCGGACAAAAATTATTGTGCAATCGGCTCAGTAAAAAGTAACATTGGTCATTTAACACATGCAGCGGGAATTGCAGGATTAATTAAATTAGTTTTGAGTTTAAAAAATAAAATACTACCTGCTCAATTTAATTTTAGCAAGCCAAATCCGTACATCGATTTTGAAAATAGTCCTTTTTATGTACCTCAAGAAGCCCTTGTATGGAGAGATACTGAATTGAGTCCAAGACGTGGTGCAGTAAGTTCATTTGGTTTTGGCGGTACAAATGCACACCTTATCGTAGAAGAAGCTCCAGATATAGAAAAGGAAAAAAGTCATATACAAAATGCTGAGTTAATTACGCTTTCAGCTAGAACAAATGAACAGTTAATTCAAATTAAAAAGCATCTTAAAGAATATTTAATCCAAAACAAAAATCTAAATTTAGCTGATATCTCTTACACCCTAAATGTTGGAAGGAAAGCTTTTGAATACAGATGGGCAACTATCACCTCTAATATAGAAGAATTAATTAATCATTTAGATGAATCACATATTCAAGAACCATCCAATATAAATCAACATGATGAAATTTTAAATCTGTTTTTACACAAATGGCTTGATGGAAATAACATCGATTGGAATCAATTATATAAAATGAAAAAATATTATAAAACGCCACTTCCATCATATCCTTTCAAGCGTGTATCTTATTGGAAAGGAGAACAAGCGCTTGACTTGGAACAACAATTAAAAGATGAGATAGATCCTTGTACATCTTGCTCATCCTCTTGTGATAAAGAAGATGCTTTTTTTGATCTTGAAAAGAAAATAATAAAAATATTAGAAAGATTATTGGGAGTTTCTAGTTTGAAAAGAAATGATGATTTTTATGCAGTGGGTGGAGATTCTATAGCTTTAATTGATTTCCTTGTAGAAATTGAAGAGGAAACAGATGGTCAGATCTTTTTAACTAGTGAAGAAACATTTGATATCAATACCATTGGAGATTTATGCGATTTATGCTTTACCAAATACGGTAGAGAGTAACTTTTATATCCCGAAATATATTAAGGCATTTTCCACATCATTTTCGTACATCTAAATTCACTATATTGGAGGGAATACAATGCTTGAAAGAGGCCCGGAAAATTCAAAAAATATATCGCATTCTGAAGAAAAATCTAAATTATTAAATACGGCACCTGCTAAAAAAACAAGAAAATATCCACTTTCTCCTATGCAAGAATCTATGTGGTATATGAATAAATTAAATCCAAACACTCCTTCTTACCTTATACAATTCGGATTGTATTTCCACGGTGAGTTAAATATACCTTTACTCAAAGAGTCTTTTTTGAAGTTAGGTCAAAGGCAACATGCCTTCCGAACTAAATTTTCTTATGATCAAGATCATGTACCCTATCAAGAAATAGTTGATGAAGTATTGATCTCATTTGAAGAAATTGATTTCACCAAAATAGCAAGAGAAAATCGGGATAGAAAAATTATCGAATTGGCAAAAGTACAATCATCAAAGAAATTCGATTTAGAAAATGGACCTTTACTTACAGTCCATTTTCTAAAATTTGATATTCAAGAACATGCTGTAATTATGAATATGCATCACATTATTGCTGATGGCCCTTCAGTGGAGATATTAATTAAAGAATTGATTCAAATCTATACAGCAAAAATAGCACATGATTCAATACAGCTGCCTAAATTAAAAGTGCAACATTATGATATTGTAGTTGATTCCACCAAAGAATTTAACACGGCTGAGTTTGAAAACAATCTAAACTATTGGAAAAATACATTTTCAGATAAATATGACGATATTAATTTACCTATTGATTATACTCGCTCTATAGCCCCTTCTTTAAAAGGAACGAGTTTAAATTTTAAATTTGAAAAAGAATTATTTGACCAAATACGCAATTTCAGTCGAAAAAATCGTACTACTCCATTTACTACTTTATTAGCTGCTTTTTTTGTTTTTTTACATCGCTATACCCAACAAGAGGACTTAATCATAGGTGTTCCCATTACCTTACGTGATCGTCGAGACACTAGACCACTTATTGGGTGCTTTATCAATACGTTACCTATACGAGTAAATTTATGGGATAATCCAAGCTTCAATGAATTAATAGAACGAGTAAAACTTACAAATTTAGAAGCTTTTAAAAGAAAAGCAGTACCTTATCAAAAGATTGTTGAAGCTATTACAAAACAGAATGCAGCTGTTTCAAATTCTGTAGTACAGGTATTAATGGGTTATCAAAAAAATCCGTATCATTCTTTTAGTTTGCCTAATTTAAAAGTAAATAGCATTGAATTTGAAGAATCCGGAACTGAATTTGATATCATTCTTGAAATATTAGAAGATGATAACGCACTAACAGCACGCTGGATCTATTCTAGTGAAATATTCCATCACTCTTCTGTATCTATGATGGCACAACAATTCCATTCTCTTTTAAAGGAAATCGTACAGAATCCTGACCAAAATATATCCGATTTTTTAATGCTAAGTGAAACAGATCGGAAAATTCTTTGCTCTTTAAATCAAACTACAACAGATTATCCTAAAGAAAAAGCTATTTATCAGGTTTTTGAGGAGCAAGTTCAAAAAACACCAAATCATATTGCTCTGTCATTTAAAGAGAAGGAGATCACCTACCGAGAGCTTAATGAAAAAGCCAATCAATATGCACACCTTTTTAGAAATTTAGGGATAGCAAAAGGAGATTTTGTAGGTGTTTGTATCGAAAGATCCAATGAACTTATTACAACCCTTTTAGGAATTCTAAAAATAGGTGCTATATATGTCCCATTAGATGCCAATTATCCACAAAAAAGATTAGAATTTATGATTCAAGATAGTCGTATGA
>NZ_JBFPJH010000015.1:0-36593 GCF_040838255.1 Bacillus sp. C30
ATATATGGGATACCCATATTTTATACATTATATAATTCCGTAACTCTCTGCACGATCAGCTCTGCCGTATTCTCCTCTGGAGGCATCAACAAGTTTGTAACTGGCCCATACACAACAGGATTTAATTCCACTTCATATCCACCATATGCATACTCCTCTTTTGTCGGTAAGTAACCAATATATCCATTCGTATAGCCACCAAAGAAAGCTAGTTCATTTTGAAGACTCTCTTTCATTTCTAAAGCATTTTCTGAAAAAGGTTCCATCGGTATTCCAGAGAATATACCATCATTAATTTGAAACAATTGAATTTCTAAATCGATACTTAAGTGCCTAATGTTTTTCCTATGCTTATCTAAAACAATAGCAAGCCATTCGTCAGTATTCACACCCCACTGCTTCTCAGCTAATTGGGCCATTCTTTTTATCTCTTCAATTTCTGGAATATCCTTTAACTTCATTTGCATCATCGTCGAAATAGTTCTTAGATTTACAATTGTGCTATATGTAACTGTTGGTAATATCGTTAATACATGTCCGCTAAGTATGTAAGCCATTTGTGTTAATGCTTCTCTTGAACCGCGATAATTTGCATTTACATTACCAGTAGCACCTTGAACAATAATAACAGGACAGTTTACTATCTTCTCCAGAATCTCTCTCGTCATTCCAGGATAATCCGCTGATAATACATCGCTATCCCCTTTTAAAACATTCGGATGAGCAGTACAAAATACAACAATCCCAGCTAACTCCTTTGAATCAGCATGTCTCATTGCTAAAACACCAATTCGTTTATCTACAATACCCTCTATATTTATGCCCATCTTTGCTTTTCCATCAGGTGTCCTCTCTCTTCAGTTTACTCCAATATCGCCTGTCGTAACACCCCAACCAACTTCACATAAACGCATATTATTATTCGCAGTAATAGCACCCTGCACTACATTATTTAGTAAAATCGTTTTATATGACTTTACTAAAGGATGATCACCGACTGTTTCCGGACCAGAATGAGTATGTGTATAAACGACAGTTATTTGCTGCAACGGTACATTAAGCTCACTAGCTACTCGTTCACGAATCATCGTCGTATCTTCTACTAACATTCCGATATTATCAATACTTATAAACACAGTTTTCATTTCATCTTTTTCAAATACAAAAATTGTCCCATAAATGTGCTCTTCAATATTATTAATCCCTGTATCTCTATGATATCCGATAAAATCAATACCTATAGGCGGCGTAATATCCACCTTGCATATCCCTACTTTGCTCATTTGAATCGCTCCATTTCTCTATGTAACTCCCTCTCTTCAAGAATAGCATATTTACCATTTTCAAAATAAAAAGAACGGACAAGAAATCCTATGTCCGTTCTTTTCATCACACATACTTCCGATGCACCATTTTCCCATCATAAGAAAACACAACGCCCTTACTCTCCACAATCGATTCCATATGCACTGTTCTTCCCCATAGCTGATGAAGATACGGTAATACTTTTTCTAAGTATTTTAAATCTAACTCAATTCCTTCATAGCTATGTTTAATGTACAATTCCCCATTCTTTAAGTAGTCTCCATCTTCTACTACTAAGTACGGGAAACCTCCATTTGTGCGCATATTTACGAGTTGATCGCGTACATGCTCCCATTCTTTATCAATTACTTTATATTCTTTTCCTTGGCGCTGGAATAAGTACATATCTTCTCTCATTACAAGTTTTTTATTTAAATAGTTTCTTAGGAACGATACATCCCATTCAATTTCCCGTACTTCAAAGATTTTGTCACGACCAGAACCAGGTTTCACACCGCGTCGTTTCATTTCTTCTGTCGGGTTGTTATAGCGCTCTTCAATATCTTCGAACATTTTAATACCGAGGTAGTATGGATTAATACTTGTTTTTGATGGCTGTACGACACCTGCATTTAATTTCGCAAATTCAATTGCTTCACCAGATGTTAAGTCCATTTCACGAAGTATGCGTTGATGCCAGAAGGAAGCCCAACCTTCATTCATAATCTTCGTTTCAAGCTGTGGCCAGAAGTATAACATTTCTTCACGCATCATCGTTAATATGTCGCGCTGCCACTCTTCTAGCTCACGGCTATATTCTTCAATAAAGAGGAGTAAATCTTTTTCTGGCTGCGGTGGGATTTTCTTCTTTTTATGCATATTAGGTCGTTCTCTCTTTTTGTTTCGATCATCTAAATTCCATAAATCATCGTACTGTGATATCTTTTTCTTTTCTACATCCTCTTCTAAATCTTCAATACTCCATGCAAGTTTCGGACGCATAAGCGATGGATCAATATGTTCTTGAATGGCAAGTACGGCATCTAAAAATGTTTCTACCTCTTCTCTTCCATACTTATGTTCATACGCCTTCACACGATCTGCTGTCGCTGCCATACTCTCCACCATATCGCGTTTCGTATTAGAAAAACGAATATTATTTTTGAAGAAATCACAATGTGCTAAAACGTGCGCCACGATTAATTTATTTTGAATTAAAGAATTCGTATCTAATAAAAAGGCGTAACATGGATTAGAGTTAATAACGAGTTCATAAATTTTACTAAGTCCTAAATCGTATTGTAATTTCATTCTGAAAAATTGCTTTCCAAAACTCCAATGCGAAAACCTCGTCGGCATCCCATATGCACCAAATGTATAGATAATTTCCGCTGGACATACTTCATAGCGCATCGGATAAAAATCAAGACCAAATCCAGTCGCAATTTCCGTAATTTCAGCAATCGCATATTGTAGTGCTTTATCATCACTTGCTCTCATTATTTTCCCTCCTTACACTTTCCCTTAAGAAAGTGTATGATGAGGAACAAGCTTTCATGAGGATTGATTGCATAATAAAAAGACACCCTCTAAAAAAACGAGAATGCCTCTTTCTAATTAACCTTCAATGATCTCCATCTTCTCCGTAATCGGTGTACGAGCTTTTCCTTCTGGTGCTTTATCGAAATAGCCGATATGAAGAATTCCAATGATGCGTTGACCTCTTGTTAAACCAATTCCTTCTATAAATAGTGGATTGTAGTTTAATCCACCTGATTTCCAAACGCAACCTAAGCCGCGTTCCCAAGCAAGTAATTGGAAGTTTTGCATAAATGCACATGTTGCAGCGTAATCTTCGTCACGTTGAATTTGACGCGGATCTTCATTAATGTAAACAATGATTTGTGCAGGTGTGCTTAAGAAACGATCAGATAAAGTTTTGCCGCGTTTTGCTCTTTCTTCTTCTGTGAAAGAGTTTAGTACTGCGTCTACTAATTTCTGACGGCCTTCTCCAATGTATAATTTACAATTCCATGGTTCACGGTGTTTATGATTCGGTGCCCATGTTGCGTCGTTCAATAGTTCAATTAATAGCTCTTTTTCTACTGCTTTATTTGTAAATGTACGAACAGAACGTCTTTCTTTAATAACGTTTGCGATGGAAGTATATGTAGTCATATTTTTCTCTCCCTTATTTTTATCTATATGTATAAATCCGTCATTGATATTGATTTTCAATTTCGATTATAACCTAGTTTTTCACTATTAATCAATGTTTTATGTTGGAAAACCATGAAAAACTTCTTTTTATACTGTGAATAAAAAAACTTAACTTGTTCACAAGTTTTTCACATTTTATGGAAATGATATGTGTAAGTTTTCCACATTACCCATCTAGGAGGAGTTTATATGTACAAGAAAATCGCAGTAAGTATGACTATGGCAGCATTATTGTGCGGGATATCTGTCTTTCCTGCTTCCGCTGCCACGCCAAAAGAAGTAACAATGCACCATCATAAGCCTATTTCAGAAGAAGAAATGCAGTCGCTCGAAAAACTCGGCTATAATAAACATGAAATTTGGAAAGCTGCCCACATTGCAAGAATAAGTAAAAAAGAAATTAAGGACGTTTTAGCTTACTATAAGCAAAATAAATCTTGGGAGAAAACAGCCGAGCATTTCGGTGTAGACCCAAGTAAATTGAAAAAGCATCATATGAATAAAGAAACGAAAAAAGCACTACTGCAAAAATTAGCAAATATGCAAAAGTCCACACCAGATGGACTGAAACAAAAAATGAAAGAATATAACATTGGCTTACGCCAATTTACCGTGTTAACAATCATCTCTCAAAAAAGTAATACCCCTCTTGACGATGTACTAAAAATGAGAAAAGATGGGATGGATATTAAACAAATTGCGGAAAAATTAAATGTTAAAAGAGAAGATATACGAGCAGAGATGATTAAATTAGTGAAGTCCATTAAAGAAAAGAAAACAAATTAACACGCCAAAAAGGAAGAGATATTCAATACTCTTCCTTTTCTTTATGAACTTTCAATTTTCAAGTATAAATTCCCGTCTTTCCCAAAAACTAACATAAGAAAATGATGTAGTAAGGGGTGAGAAAATGTTTCGTTTATCGTCTAAAAAGAAGAAAAAAACAATCTGTTCCATTCCAGAGTTTATCCATACTATGAAAGAATCGAGTGATTTCGTTTCTTATAACATCGTAGAAGATGGGACATTATGTTTGTTTTACTATAAATCTACGGCTGAATCACTCCTCATTAATCGATTCATTTTAACACCTATAAAAAGAGAATTAGATCACATTGAAAATATAAGTGATATAGCAAATATCGTCACACTTGAGGAGATTATCACTGGCCCTACTATTGATGACATTCGTGAAAAATTATTAAGTGGGTATGTACTTATACAACTAAAAAATGATTCTCAAATCGCAGAATATGCACTTATTCGTGCTGAAAGTTCCGTTTTAGGTACACGGCTATATAACGATACTGAAAATGAATATAGTGTCATCGGTCCAAAAGTCGGATTTGTTGAGAATATCGATACAAATATACACTTACTTCGGCGAAATATCGTCACAGAACAATTAGTTTTCAAAGAAGTTATAGTTGGTTCTATATCAAAAACAAAAGTCGTAGTTGCTTACATCGAAGATATTACGAATGAGCAGCACGTTAATACTGCGATGCAGCGCCTACAAGACATTGACTTTGATGTTCCTTTCGATGCAACTATGATTGAACAGTTTATTAGTGATAACAGCAACTCTCCCTTCCCTGTTTTACTCCCTACAGAGCGTTTAGATCGCTCCGTTTATGCATTATTGAATGGAGGAGTCGTCATTTTAACAGACGGTTCACCTTACGCATTAGCTGGACCAGCGACATTACTCGATTTCTTCGTCTCTCCAGAAGATTATTATTTACCATGGATAGCAGGCTCATTTCTTCGAATGGTTCGCTTTTTCGGAGCAGCATTCTCGCTATTTTCATCAGCTATTTATACAGCTGTATTAACGTATCACTATCAAATGATTCCTGCGGATTTACTAGGTCCGATTATTTTTTCAAGAGCTAATGTACCCTTTCCGCCCATTTTAGAAGCACTTTTTTTAGAAATCACAATCGAATTGCTCCGTGAAGCTGGAGCACGATTACCTACAAAAGTTGGACAAACAATCGGCATCGTTGGCGGGATTGTAATTGGCCAAGCATCTGTTCAGGCTGCTTTAACGAGTACCATTTTATTAATTGCAGTTGCTTTATCAGCACTCGCTTCTTTTACAACACCAACTGTAAAAATGTCTTCTACTATCCGGATACTACGATTTCCACTTATTCTTTTAGCTGGTGCATTTGGGGGCTTAGGTCTCATTGTAGGATTCGTACTCATATTAGCTCATTTAATTCGCTTAAAATCACTTGGATCACCTTATTTATTACCTCTATATCCATTTCGCGGTTTAGGAACGGCAGAAGGTCTCTTTCGCTTGCCATTTAGTCAAACTGCAGGACGTGCCTCTTTTCTAAGACCAAAAAAGAAATGGCGCTATGATCCAAACAAAGCGAAAGAAAAACATGATGGTGAAGAGAAATGAAAAATACTTTATTATGCTTTTCCATTATCATTTTAATTTTCCAATCCGGCTGTACACAACCGAATATAGTAGACACACAGCGAATGATTCATATAGGTGGATTTGATATAACGAAAGATAAAAAATTTCGCGGGACAATCTTATATCCCGATTACACAAAAGGCGTTCAATCAAAACCAGAAACTCAGTCAACTACCGCAGATACAATTGAAACAATTTCTTCACTTCTAAACGCCAAATCACCACATACGATCGCTGTAGGTCAAATGCGTGTTGTCCTATTTGGAAAATCATTTGGTGAACGTGGAATTGGGGATGTTATTAACAACTTACAACGTGATCCTAATATTGGCCGAGATGTGCAACTAGCGCTTGTAGATGGTTCAACAGAAGAATTACTTAAACATGTCAAAACGAATGGATCGCTATATCTATCTGATTTACTGGAGCAAAATATAGAAACCGAGACAATCCCTCGGACAGCTTTAAATATTTTTTTATATAACTTTTATTCATCTGGATGCGATCCATTTCTTCCTTATATTAAAGTTGATGAAGACAAGTCTGCTTCCATTAAAGGAATTGCTTTTTTAAAAAAGGATAAAGTGGTTATGTACACAGATAAAAAAGGATCTTTTTTATTAAAACTACTCATTAATCCAACTAAAAATGGTCGTTACGAAGTTCCGATACGTCAAGGTAAGCATAAAGGATTGATCGCTACTCAAAACTTATCCGGGAAAAGTTTTTGTTCTCTTTCCCAAAACGGTGACATTCCGAAAGTTAACATCCACTTAAAGTTAAACGGACTTATAAAAAATGCTCCCGACTGGCTCGATTTAGCAAAGCACGAAAATATAACTTACGTAAAAAAACATGTAGAAAAAACGCTTGAGAAGCATTTAAACGAATTAATAAAACAATTCCAAGAAAAAGAAATCGATCCGATAGGTATACAAGAAGAAATTCGTAGTCATTCAAGAAAATGGACTATAAAACAAATTCAAGAAATGTACCCTAATGTAGACGTTGCTGTTCATGTGCAAATCAATGTCGTGCAATCTGGTATCGGAGAATAGTGAGGTGCTGTAATGGCTGGACAAGATAAAACACATACTGTTTCCCCTTATTTCACATTTCTTCTATTACACTCCCTTCAAATTGGAGTAGGTGTGTTAGGATACCAAAGGATTATTGCGCAATATGCCGGTTATGATTCTTGGATTTCTCTTATTGTTGCGGGCATTGCAACTCATATCGTGCTATTTTGCATGCTTAAAATGTTAGAAAAAGATAATGATTTAATGAATATTCATACGACATGTTTCGGAAAGTGGATTGGAACATTTTTGTCCGTATGCTTTGCTGCATACCTTCTATTATTTTGCCTTACTGTCCTTCGTACATATATTGAAGTCATTCAAGTTTGGGTCTTCCCTACAATTAAACCGTGGAAATTAACTTTATTATTTTTACTTGTGACTTACTACGTAATTAAAGGTGGTTTTCGCTCTGTAACAGGAATATGTTTTTGGGGCGTCGTAATACCGATTTTCGTCCTATTTTTCTTAGTTTTCCCAATGAAATACGCGCATGTCCGTAACATTCTCCCAATTCTAACTCATTCACCTTTAGAAATTCTAACTGCAGCGAAATCATCTGCATTAGAATTTCTTGGATTTGAAGCAATTCTTGTTTTTTATCCATTTATAAAAAAAGAAAAATCATTAAATAAATGGGCGCACGGTGGTATTGCTTTTACAACAATTCTATACGTAATACTAGCCATTGTTTCCCTTATGTACTATAGCCAAGGACAACTACATCATACAATTTGGCCAACATTAACAATGCTAAAAATCATAAAGATTCCTTTTATCCAAAGGTTTGAGTACATCATTATTTTCATGTGGTATCTTATTATTTTACCTAATCTTTGTTTAACAATTTGGTCTTCTTGTTGCATTAGTAAAAGGTCTTTTCACGTACCATTTAAAATTACACTTCCATTTTTTATTGCAGCTATATTTATTTCATCCTTATTTTTCACAAACCGTGAAAGTATCAATACATTAAATACAGTACTGTCTCAAGCTGGTTTATATATTGTATACGCTTATATCCCAATTTTATTTCTATTCCATTCACTACGATGGCGCTTCAAAAATCTGTCGAAAAAATCTTCACCCGACACACCATGATATTTGATACAATTTGGTTAATACATTTGTAAAGGGGACAAGCGAATGAAAAAGTATGTATTTTCTTTACTTGCAGTACTGAGCCTAATTCTTGTTGGATGCGGGAGTACTAGTACAAATGACAAAAAATCTTCTGAATCAAAAGAAGAGCATGACCACGCATCACATACTCAGCAAGCTGATATTCAAGAAAAGACAAAAGGAGTCGACACACTCCCTACCTTCCTAGACAAGCTTGATCCGCAAATGAAAGATATCTACACTGTCGCTGGACAAAATGCAGAGCTATTAGATTGGATTCCATGTTACTGCGGTTGCGGTGAGAGTGTAGGACATAAAAACAATAAAAACTGCTTTATTCGTGAAATTAAAAAGAATGGTGAAGTTGTTTGGGATTCCCACGCAACAACTTGTGTCAACTGCCTAGAAATCGCGGTTGAATCGGCTTCCATGAAACAAAAAGGAAAATCAACGCTCGAAATTCGTAACTATATCGACAATAAATACAAAGAAGGGTATGGCAAGCCAACACCTACGCCAATGCCAAAAGCATAAAAACGAGGAAATCCCTCGTTTTTCTCTTTTCATTCACCTTTTTTCTTAACAAATTCTTTCAAGTGTATTTCTCCTTACTTGTCACACACTATATATAACTCCTCGGTAAGGAGGGTACACAGTGCAAACATATAACGACTATGATAAAGCTCTCTATTACACGTATTGCTGTAATTGGGATAAATTACTCGTTCTCATGGTTCAAACGAACGATCAATTATTTTCTAAGCGTATTGAGCATTTTTTACACGCTTATCAATACAGTAAAGAACTACCAGAAGTTGATAAACAATTGCAGCTCCTATTTCAATATATTGACCACGCATCCCAAAAGTCACATGTAGAAGAAGTAGAGCAAATTCAAATGTAAAATATAGCGCCATTCTCTTTATGAGAATAGCGCTTTTTTAAAATGTTTATATCAATAAAAGTTTCTCCTTATAAAACTTTTATTGATAAACATATTTTTTCTTTCTTTTCCCTACCACTTCATACTATAATTTAGTATGTAACTATTATAAGTGAGGTATAAAATATGGGACGAGAAAAAAAGCAAGAGTATGCTTTATTTGCTGCATGGGGAGCTTCGTTTATTGCTACATTAGGAAGTCTATACTTTTCCGAAATTATGAAATTTGAGCCTTGTGTCCTTTGTTGGTATCAACGTATTTTTATGTATCCATTTGTTTTATGGCTCGGTATCGCTGTAGTAAAGAAAGACTATCGCATTGCAAGTTATTCTTTACCAATCGCAAGTATTGGTGCTTGTATTTCTTTATATCACTATGCAATTCAAAAAATCGCAGCATTTTCAGCTGCTGGGGCAGCTTGCGGCCGCGTACCTTGTACGGGAGAATACATAAACTGGTTCGGCTTTGTGACAATCCCGTTTTTAGCACTTATCGGCTTTATCACAATCGCTGTTTGTAGCTTCATCGTAATTAAAAACAAATAAGGAGATGAAAGAATGAAAAAAATGCTTATATTTGGCGGTATTATTATCGCCTTGTTTGCAGCAATTTTCGCTGTAACACAAATGGAAGAAAAAAATGCTTCAACAAGCCAAAAAATTGATAATGCTACTAGTCAAACAGATGGTTCTGACTACTACACAAATAAAATCTCTCTTTCAGATCTCCAAAAGAATTTAAAAGAGAAAAAAGAAGAAACAGTATACTTTTATCAAACATCTTGCGTTCATTGCCAAAAATTATCTCCTATCGTAGTACCAATGGCTAAAGACTTGAATGTTGATATGAAAGTTATGGATATTGAAAAATTAGATGCTCCTTGGGATGAATATAAAATTAAAGGAACTCCAACAATCATTCATTTTAAAGACGGTAAAGAAGTGAGCCGTATTAGCGGCGAACAACCGGAAGACAAATTAAAAGAGTGGCTTGAGCAAACGAAAAAATAATAAGAAAAGGAAACTCCTTCTATACATGAAATGGGCGTAAAATCCCACACTAATGTATGAGGAGGGGGTTTTATGCCAGAAGTGAAATGCTCTGTTTCCAATTGCTCATTTTGGGGACAAGGTAACCTTTGTCAAGCAAGTGCAATCGTTGTTCAACCTGATGCACAAGAAGCAGGTCAAATTGAAAACAGTTCATATACAAACGCTACTTTAACAAACGAGACGCTTGAAAGTTCTGTAACAACGAGTGTAGAAACGTGTTGTCATACATTTAAACCGAAATATTAAACGTAAAAGCATACGATTAGTCGTATGCTTTTTTACATTCCTCTCCAAACATCATGCATCATAAAAAAGTACAAAATAACGAGAAGGACCGTCCCGCATAAAGTAATGCGCCGATATACACTCTTCTCCCCTTCCCTCGCTTTAACAAATGCCCAAATAAATCCAACGAACAATATTAAATCAATATATGGAACATAAAAGGAGAAGACGAGTAACGCATATAAATACACGATAAATAAACAAGTCGTGATTAAGAAAATTTTAAATGCAAATTCACTTTTCATAATGTGACCGCCCCCCAGTCTGTACTGTATTATATTCAGCAAAACATAATAGTTGCTGTTTCAATTTTTTTATCTCACTATTTACAGGCGCGCGATTGGTATGAAATCATTAAAACCAACTAAACTTCATCACAAATAAGCTACCGCCTATACACGGTAGCTATTATGGAACATTATATTTCCTTTTATATATGTTACTTAAAATCGAATAAGGTAATTGCTCATAACGAATTTTTTCTCCCGTTACATCTACAATATACAAATTGTTTCCTATATAATAGGTTCCATCTTTTCGTTTTGAATACACTGTATATTTTTCATTTGGCAATACCGTTTTTACTTTCGTCAATTGTCCATTTGGTTCTTGCCAATATATATTTACACGATCTACTAACGTAAGCATTCCAATTTGTTCTTCTTCTACTTTACGACCATTCCAACTCACAACCCGATAACCAAGCTTATACGCTTCATATTCGGGACTCGTATGAAAACGAGAAATAATTACTTTCGTCTGTAATTGTACCCGGTCGTATAACCATTGTATGTCCCGATCGTGCATGCGAATACAACCATTCGACTCCCTGCTTCCAATCGTCCATTCCCGATTTGTTCCATGAATTGCATATTCCTTTTTATCTAGACCTAACCACCTCGTACCGAGAGGGTTATTCGGAGCACCCCCAGCTATTTTTTTACGATGGTATTCTTTATTTTTATATTTAGTTATAATACAAAAATTACCCTCAGGCGTCGGGGTCCTGTCTTTTCCTGTCGTTATCGGAAATGTCTTAGTATAGTTTCCATCTTCAAAAAAAGACAGCTGATTCGTCGTAAGGTTAACTAATATTAAATGATCTGTATTAGCAAAAACGCTAGCTGGCAGGCAGAAAAATAGGATTACGATAAACCATACTTTCTTCATCTAAATCCTCCCTAGCACTAACATCATAATAAAGTGAAACTTTACTCGTTGGGGGATTTTGTCCATCCCCACTGAGGATTAGCCTTCACCAATCGAGCATTTACGGACATTTATCTCCCACCTAACTTCCTTGTATTCACCGAATTGTTAGGTAGGAGTCTTACTGCCCGCAAATAGCGGGATAAATACAATTAACTTTACTTTGCTCTTATAAATGAAAACTATCCATTCACAATTACTCCACCATTTACATGCATCATCTGTCCCGTTACATATGCCGAATCACTAGACGCTAAATATACATATGCAGGCGCTAATTCATACGGCTGACCAGGCCTTTGCATAGGAACATTACTCCCAAACTGTGATACTTTTTTCTCATCAAAACTGGATGGAATAAGCGGTGTCCAAATTGGGCCTGGTGCAACACCATTTACACGAATTCCCTTTTGTACTAACGACTGAGATAGCGATCTTGTAAAAGCGACAATCGCTCCTTTCGTTGCAGAATAATCAATCAACGTTTCATTTCCTTCATACGCAACGATAGATGCCGTGTTTATAATTACATCCCCTTGCTTTAAATGAGAGAGGGCTGCTTTTGTAACATGAAAATAAGAAAAAATATTAATACGGAACGTTTTTTCTAGCTGTTCCGCTGTAATATACTCTAGTCCTTGCTGCGGATATTGCTGTGCGACGTTATTCACAAGAACATTTAGCCCCCCTAGCTGCTGGGCGGTCTCTTCTACAATCTCTTTACAATGTTGTTCATTACTCAAATCTCCCGGCAATAATACACAATTCACGCCTTCTTTTTCCACAAGTTGTTTCGTCTCAGTTGCATCTTCGTCCTCATCTAAATAAGCAATCGCAATATTTGCTCCCTCTTTTGCAAAAGCGATAGAAACAGCTCTTCCAATCCCGCTATCTCCTCCTGTAATTAATACATTCTTTCCTTTTAACTTTTCACTTCCTTTATAATTTGGATCTTCAAACTTTGGAAGAGGATTCATTAACGATTCAATACCAGGTTGTTTATTTTGATGTTGTGCTGGCATTGTTAAAAAGTTTTTTTGCTGCGGCATAACTTCCTTCAACTCCTTTCCCCTTATAATGCGCACAATAAAAAAAACTACTTACACATTAAAGAACCGCAATGCACACACAGTTTTACGATTAATATTCGAATTTACGACATAAAATATGAGTTGTTCTAAAGTTTTTATGCAAAACTATTGCAAAATAGTTAAAAAACGAATATTATATATAACTGTTGTGAAAATTATTCGTAAAAAGAAAGGATGTTTATATGTTTAACCTTTCAAAACATAAAACTTCTATTAAAACTGAAATTATGGCAGGTATTATTACCTTTTTAACAATGGCATATATCATTGTCGTAAACCCTGTCATCCTTGGGGATGCAGGTGTTCCGTTTGAACAAGCATTTACAGCTACAATTATCGCTGCTGTTGTCGGAACATTATTTATGGCGATCTTTACTAATTTACCAATCGCAATTGCACCAGGTATGGGATTAAATGCTTACTTCTCTTATTCTGTTGTAAAAGCCCATGAAGGCATGACTTTCGCAATTGCATTCTCTGCTGTATTCGTAGCAGGTATGATTTTAATTTTGTTATCATTCACATCTTTCCGTACGAAATTAATGGAAGTAATTCCTGAGAACTTAAAACATGCACTTACTGCTGGTATCGGTCTTTTTATTGCTTTTATCGGTTTGCGCTTAACGGGAATTGTTACAAAAAATGATGCAAACTTAGTTGGGCTTGGCGATCTTCACTCTGCTCCAGTTCTACTAGCATTAGCTGGCCTTGGAATTACAATTATCCTTATGTCTTTAAATATAAACGGGGCACTATTTATCGGAATGTTATTAACTGGTATTATCGCTTACTTCACAGGTCAATTAACATTCTCAAGCGGCGTTACATCAATGCCTGGATTACCAGAAGGAATTATCGTTTCAAATCCAATTACTGCTGTATCTGATGTAATTAACTACGGATTATACGGCGTTGTCTTCTCATTCTTCCTTGTTACACTATTTGATACAACAGGTACACTACTTGGCGTTGCACAACAAGGTGGATTTATGAAAGATGGAAAGCTTCCAAAAGCAGGACGAGCTCTTCTATCTGACTCATTCTCAGCAACAATTGGAGCTATGTTCGGAACAACACCATCAACAGCTTACATTGAATCATCTGCTGGTGTTGCAGCTGGTGGTCGTACTGGTTTAACAACTGTTACAGTAGCTGTTCTATTTGCATTAGCAGCATTCTTCGGACCGTTAGTGAGCGCTGTTTCTGGCGTTTCAGCTATTACAGCACCATCACTAATTATCGTTGGTAGTCTTATGATGGGCTCAGTTCGCCACATCGATTGGGATACATTCGATGAAGCATTCCCAGCATTTTTAGTAATCTTAAGCATGCCACTTACATCAAGTATCTCAACAGGTATTGCACTTGGATTTATTTCATACCCACTTATGAAAGTGGCAAAAGGACAATTCCGTGCTGTTCACCCACTTGTGTATTTATTCGGGATCTTGTTCGCTTATCAATTAGTTTTCTTACCACATTAAAATCCCTCGTTGTGAGGGATTTTTTATTTACAAAAAAACATTTGACAACAGCATACACTTATGGAATAATTCGAAATAGTTAAATATTCGATGTCTTATCAAGAGCAGGTGGAGGGATGAGCCCTACGAAGCCCGGCAACCGACCCATTTATGGGCACGGTGCTAATTCTTACAACACATTGTGTTGAAAGATAAGAGTAATATGATAAGACGTCTTTTCTATATGAAAAGACGTTTTTATTTTCACTCCCTCCTCTCTTTTCTTAATTTAGGAGGGATTTTTTTATGAAAAAATTATGTTCCACCGTACTCATTATTCTCTTACTCGCATTAACAGCTTGCACAAATGAACAAGATGCTATCTCTTCACAAAAGCAACAAACGGTGAAGAAAGAAACTACTACAGCAGCAAATCATTTACAAACAGAAATTCCAAGCCAAGTAAAAAAGCCATTAAAAATCGCATTAATTATGCAAATGTCCATCGGAACTTTTTCCTCTCAATATATTGAGGGTGTCAAAAAACAAGTCGAGCTATTCGGCGGCAGTGTGCAAGTCTACAATTCTGATAATGATTTAGCAAAAATGGCAGCAAATCTAGATACTGCTATTAATTCAAAAGTTGATGGTATTTTAATTGATCACGGTCGCTCTGAAGCACTAAAACCCGGAGTAGAAAAAGCATTACAAGCGAATATTCCTGTAGTTGCATTTGATAACGACCTACGCTTACCAGGCGTAACGATTATTGATCAAGATGACTATAGTCTTGCATGGAAATCATTAAAAACGTTAGCGGAAGATCTGAATGGACAAGGGAATATCGCCGTCGTATGGGTTGGCGGATTTGCTCCAATGGAACGTCGCAATGTTATCATTGATGCTTTTTATAAACGTTATCCAAATATAAAAGAAGTTGTACGCTTTGGTACCGCTAGTAATAACACACCACTTGATACGCAAACACAAGTAGAGGCTTTACTAAAAAAATATCCGAAAAAAGGTGATTTACAAGCTATTTTCGCTTCGTGGGATGAGTTTGCTAAGGGGGCCGTCAAAGCACTCGAACAAGCTGGTCGTACAGATATAAAAGTATACAGCATTGACTTAAGTAATGAAGATTTACAACTCATGCAAAAAGAAAATTCACCTTGGACTGCTACGGCTGCAACCGATCCAGCTGAAGTCGGTAAAGTTCAAGTGCGTTTCTTATACAAGAAAATCGTTGGTGAACAAACGCCAGATATTTATTCACTAGAACCTTATTTAGTAAAGAAAAATAGTTTGCCACAAGAAAATATAACGATGGATCAATTATCAAAACATATAAACGGTTGGGGAGACTCGAAAGATGCATATTCACCTTGGATGAAAAAATTAGAGAAGGAGAAAAAATGATGACATTCTCTCTTCAAAACATTACACATTCTTATCACATCTCTACCCCTGTACTAGAAAATGTTTCTATTAACATACAAAAAGGAAAAGTTCACGCTTTACTAGGAATGAATGGTGCAGGAAAAAGTACTTTACTAAAAATAGCAACTGGTGAAATTCAACCAGTTGCTGGGAATATAAAAATTGATAATCAGTCTATTTCCTTTACTTCACCACGCGATGCAAAAAAACATGGTATTTCTTTCGTAACACAAGAAGTGGATCACGGACTTATTCCTGGATTATCTGTATTAGAAAATATACTAATCGATCATTTAGCAATGCAAAATAAAGTACTATTTTCAAAGTCAAAATTAGTCTCACTCGCTAAACAACATTTGCAAACTGTACAGGCTGATTTAAATGTTTCGGAAGATGTTTCAAACTGCTCATTACATGAAAAACAATTACTTCTTATCGCAAGAGCTTTATCCAACAATACAAATTATCTTTTATTAGATGAGCCTACTTCTTCTCTTGGACCGAAAGAAGTTGAAACCTTCGGGCAACTATTAAAAGATTTAACATTGAAAGGAATTGGCATCATCTTAATTTCTCATCGTTTATCAGAGATTCGAAATTTCGCGGATGATGTAACCGTATTACATAACGGTAAAGTTGCACTTTCTGAAGCGATCACAAAGGTTACAGATCAACAAATTGTGGAAGCGATGACTGGAAAACAACTTACACTTCCTATTAATACAGCGCCAAAACGAGGGAGCGAAGAATTATTTAAAGTACAAGAACTTCCATTACACAAAGACCATTCTCCCCTTTCTCTCACCGTACGGAAAGGTGAAACTGTTGTGATATACGGATTAATTGGCAGTGGCAAAACAACACTTGCTGAAACGTTATTTGGTACTCGTCATACTTATCACGCAGAAATAGATGGTCAAACAATAACAATTAAAACACCGCGAGATGCGATTAAAGCAAAGATCGCACTTGTACCAGAGGAAAGAAGAAAACAAGGCGTATTTCTTTCGGAAGATATTATAAGCCACACTAATTTACACCAATCAGGTTGGAGACGAAAGCAAACCGAAGTAAATAATGCTACTACAGCAATTTCTTCTTTCAGCATTTCACCCAATGACCCAAAAGCATTTATTCATTCACTTAGCGGTGGAAACCAGCAAAAAGTCTCCATTGCAAAGTGGCATGGATTCAAACCGAATCTATTTCTTTTGGACGAGCCAACTAAAGGTGTAGACATAGCTGCAAAACAAGACATTTTTCAATTCATTCGTAACATTACTGAAAACGGAAGTTCCGTAATTTACTTCACAGGAGAACAAGATGAAGCACTACATATCGCTGATCGCATTCTTATACTCGCAAACGGAGAATTTGTAGGTGAATACTTACCAGACGAACTATCTCCTGAACAGCTTTTACATTTATCTGAAGGGAGTTATTCCATTGAATCTCGTTCATAAAACAAAAACTAAGAAACTATATTTACCTACTCATCTTTTTTATCAATTTAGTACGATTGCTATCATTATAGGTGTTACAATTTTCTTCTCTATCGTCAACGATTCTTTTTTAACATACAACAATATTAGTGATATTTTACGTTCCATTTCTATCGTAACGTTACTTGCAATTGGTGTTACCTTTACATTAATTGTAGATGGATTTGATTTATCAGTCGGCTCTACCGCTAGTTTAGCAACCATTGCCGCTGCTTCCTGTCTCATTTTATATCGACAAGAACTATTAGTCACACTCCTTGTTCCTATTCTTTGTGGGCTATTAGTTGGATTATTAAATGCACTACTCGTTATCCGAATTAAACTACCAGATTTACTAGCTACATTAAGTATCATGTATATCGTGAATGGACTACACTTAACATTTTCAAAAGGATCTTCTATTTATGAAGGAATGTCTGGTGCCAAAGGACATTTTATTCCATCCTTTTTATTTATCGGTCAAGGTTCTGTGTTAGGAATTCCAGTCCCTGTCATTATCATGCTTATCGTCGTTTTAATTGCATATGTATTTTTAGAAAAAACAACGTACGGTCGTTTCTTTTATATGACAGGTGGGAATCGAGAAGCTGCTAGACTAGCTGGTATTCCTACTGATCGTTACCGTGTATATGCTTATATGATTAGCGGTTTACTTGCCTCTATTGGCGGTATTATTCTATGTAGCCGCGTTGGAACAGGACAAGTTTCAGCTGGCGCCCCATTATTAATGGATGCAGTTGCAGCTGCCTATATCGGTTATGCAATGTTCGGTGCTAAGAAACCAAATGTCATCGGAACATTTCTTGGTTCCGTATTAATTGGAATCATATTAAACGGCCTTACAATGATGAACGTTCCTTATTATGCGCAAGATATCATTAAAGGCAGTATTTTAATTGCAGCTTTAGCCTTTTCATTTATTAAAAAGAAGCGTAAATAAAAAAGTAGCGCATCGAATTCCGATGCGCTACTTTCCTTTTGCAACAATCACACGAACTACTTTCAACGCAAAAAGCAAAAGACCGTTCGCTATTGCTGTAACACCTAAGAAGATTGCTATCATAAGCTCTCCCATTCCGTTATTAAATATAAAAATAATAGAAGAAATGAAAGCCAAAATAAACAATATGAACGCTGGTATACATTTAATAAAAGGCTTCTCAAATGATCTTTTAGAAAGAAGAAATGTAATTAACAATGTCATAATAAAAACAAAATATACCGCAAATAAAAAAGTCATATGAAAGCCTCCTCTACGACCAAACTACTTAAAAGAGGTTAGAAACCTTTAATATTTCTCATTTACCTGCAATTCTTTACTATACTTTTGAATGAACACTGATGAAATAACCATTACCATTCCTATACTAAAACCAATAAGCTGATCTAATAACATTTCATCATGAATGAACCAGCGCAGTAGAAATACGCCACCAAAAATAAGCAACATTGTAAATCCAGTATGTCTAAGCCCTTTATATACATTTTCCATATGTATCACCTCTCTACATACTTTTATCCATATTATACCATAATCCCAAAATGTATATAACCAACATTCGGTATTGAAACCAATAATAAAAAAGGCTGCAGAGAACGCCTTCTCCACAGCCTAATTATTATTTTTGCAAAAACGCCTGTAAATCTGCAAATTGTCTCTTTGCATCTTCATAGCCTTGCTCATATAAACTTTGTAATTTAGCCGTATCCTTTTCCATACGATCTACTTGAAGCGGCACTTCTGGGCGAATAACAAATAAATTACCAGCTTGCTCTTCTTTTTCAATGTAGTGAAGTGTTTCATTATACACTTCATAACGATTCAGCATCGTATTTACAAGGTTTGGATACTTCTTATAAGCCTTTGCTGCAATCCAACCAAATTTTGATTTTTTCTTCGCGTAACCATGATTTCTCGTCAAAATAACGACTGATTTTTTAAATCCATCTTCCTGTGCTTTACGAACTGGAATCGGATCTGAAATCCCGCCATCTAACAATTGCTTACCTCGGTAGTTTACTGCCGGTGCAATGAAAGGTAATGAACTAGATGCTTGCAATAAATTTAGTGCATCATCATTCGTTCCCTCTTTTTCAAAATAAACAGACTGTCCTGTTTCACAATCAGTTGTTCCTACAAGGAAACGCTCTGGACTATTAAAGTATGTTTCAAAATCAAACGGTACATGCTTTTCTGGAATTTCATGAAAAATGAATTCCATATCAAATAGCTGACGTTTTTTCCACAAGTTTTTATACGATAAATACTGCGGATGTGATGCATAATCAATATTTACTGTTTTATTTCTATTTCTTTGTCTGGAAAGATACGACGCTGCATGACAAGCACCAGCTGATACACCAATTACATATGGAAAATATAAATCTTGTTCCATAAAATATTCTAATATCCCGCCCGTATATACACCACGCATACCGCCGCCTTCTAATACTAACCCCGTATTTTCAAGCATGTTATTCTCTCCTCTTTATATATATTGACTCTTTAATTATTCACTATGTTAAGTATCTTTTTCTATTATATATGAGTTCTTTCAGAAATTATATTGAAAAGGCTTGAAATGGAGGGGTTTTTTCTTCCAATTATATTTCCAAATGACCAGAGACATCCTTTATAAACCTTTGAATACAATCTTGCTCTTCTTTCGTATATCCATCTAAAAGTAACAGCCACTTTTCTTCAGCTTGTTTATGCAATTTTTCATGAGCTTTATATATTTCATTTCCTCTTTCCGTTAAGCGGAAGAAAATTTCTTTTTGATTATCTAACATTTGCATTTTCTCAACGAATTGCTTTTGAAACAACTTTGTACAAATTTTAGAGATTGCGCCTTTCGTCATTCCCATTTCTGTTGCAATAGCAGTTACATTCATCAGACCATTTTTTCCGATACACTCGATAACATGTAACTCAGATAAAGACATACCACTTACACCTGTCTCACGAAGAAACTTCTCATTATTTTCTTTCAAATGCTCTTCTTTTTTATGAAAAAGTGTACGAATATCCGAAAGTATTTCCATTTGTTTCGCTGTACGTTCCAATCCATTCGCCTCCTAAGTTTCCAAAGAAACAATTTAACTATATACCATTTTAAAATCATTTTTTCATCTTTACAAGTGAGAAAATCATGTTAAAATTAATTTGGTTTCCAAGGAAACCAAATGACAAGGAGGTTAACATTATGGAAAAAACCAAACTGAATTTCATTTTATATGTTGTCTGTATGAGTGCCTTACTCGGTTCCTTCGCTCAAAATATTTATACACCTATCTTGCCGATGATTCAAAATTCGTTTCATACTTCTCTTTATCTTGTAAATTTAACCGTTTCACTTTTCACATTCGTTCTTGCGGTTATGCAGCTCATATACGGACCTTTAATTGATACCAAGGGAAGAAAATCTGTCCTTATCCCTAGTTTAATCATTAGTACAATCGGCTCAATTGGTTGTGCTTTCTCACCAAACATTTACTTATTTCTATTTTTTAGAGCTGTTCAAGCTATAGGAATAGCGGCTATACCTGTAGTTGCAGCAACGATTATCGGTGATTTATTTGAAGGAAAAGAACGCGGAGAAGCGATGAGCCTTTATCAAATGTTACTTGCTCTCGCACCTGCAATCGGTCCTCTCATAGGTGGCTATCTCGGCAGTATAAATGGCCACTTATCTGTATTTCTTTTTTTATCTACAATTGGCATCATCTTATTAATTATAAACATTTCACTACTTCCAGAAACAAAACCAAATGTAATTGAGAAACCTAAAGCAAAAAAGAATTACTGGCTTATCTTAAAAAATAAAACTGGATTTTCCATTACACTTATTGGCTTTATTCAATTTTGTATATATTTCTGTTTCCTCGTTTTTTTACCTAGCATATTAACAAATATATTTCATCTAAGCGCAAGCGAAATTGGTCTTATGTTTGTACCGATGTCCCTTTCTCTTATGTTAGGAAGCTATTGCTACAAATTTTTGCAAAAACATTTCACAACAAAGCAGGCTTTATTCATCACTAGTTTCTTCAACATTATATGTGTCACTTTATTCTCTTTCACATATAGCATCAATATCCCATCCGTAATTATCGTTACCTCTTTATACGGTTTTAGTATGGGACTTTCTATGCCGACTCACACTACTTTATTAACGGAAGAATTCGTACAAGAACGCGCAACTGCCATCGGTATGTACAACTTCATTCGCTATCTTGGTATGGGTACAGGGCCTATTGTAGGTGGGTTTCTTTTATTTAATCAAAATTACTTTTGGATTTTCTTCCTAGGGGCAATTATATTTCTACTTATAGTTTTACACGCAATGAAAATGCTACATTCCCATGCTGCACAAAGAGCTTAAGAGACCTATAGATGGTCTCTTAAGCTCTTTGATCAGCAACGATATGAATATCAATATACTTCGTTTGTCTCATAATTTCATTTACAATAGAACCTTTTCGTATTTCTTCCCACCGTGTTCTCGCCGATTGCCCAAGTAAAACTTGTGTCACCTGTAGTCTTTTTGCAACTTCAATAATAACATCAGCGGGCTTTCTTCCCTTTGCTTCTTCTAATACAAAGCTCGCATCAAATTGATTCGTTAGCGATTTCCATTCTTCAATCGTTTGCTTTTTGCCTGCTGAAATAGAATCTATATTTTCTCTTTCAACGTTTAACACATACAATTCAGCATTTAGCCGATCAGCCATGCGCCAACCTCTCCGTATTAATTTCTCTGCTGTTGAACTGTATTGTACACAAACGAGAATTTTTTCTTTCACACCGATCGGTTCTATTACTGTTTGGCTAATTTTCTCATCCATATCATCTGCAACTTCTCGAAGTGATAACTCTCTTAATGCCCCTAAATTATTTATCGTAAAGAAGTTTTGTAAGCTTTGTTGAATTTTTTCTTCCTTATATATCTTTCCATCTATTAATCTCTTCCGGAGTACCTCAGGTGTTGCATCAACAAGCTGAATTTCATTTGCTTTTTGTAAAATAAAGTCTGGAATACGCTCTCGTACTTTGACATTCGTAATTTGAGCTACAATATCATGAACGCTTTCTAAATGTTGAATATTAAACGCTGATAATACAGATATACCGGCATCTAACAATTCCTGCACATCCATGTAACGTTTCTTATTTTTCGATCCGGGAATATTACTATGCGCAAGTTCATCCACAACAACAATTTGTGGTGCCCGCTTTATAATTTCTTCTACATCAAGTTCATAAAATACTTTCCCTTTATAATCTATTTCTTTTAAAGGAACTTTTTCTAAATCAGCAATTGCTTCTTCCGTCTCTTTTCTACCGTGTGTTTCAATTAAACCAACTACAATATCAATACCGTCTTTTTTCATCTCTCTTGCATCAAATAGCATTTTATAACTTTTCCCAACTCCAGGTGCAGCCCCTACGTATAGCTTTAACTTTCCACGATTTTGCTGCCGAATATATTCTAAATACTCTTCTGGCGTTCGCCTTTGAAACGTCGGTTTATAGTCATCCGCATACAAAACACTCACACCCTTTCTTTCGAAACAACGCTACCTCAATCCGTTAGATTGAGGTAGCACTGTTACTATTTCATTAGTTTCTGTAATTCTAAATTTAACTTTAAGACGTTCACGCGATCTTCTCCAAACAAGCCAAGCGCTGCACCTTCCGTTTGATCCTTAATCAATTGATCTAGCTTTTCTTTCGGAATATTCGTTAATTTCGAGATGCGATCTACCTGTACAGAAGCCGCCTTCGGACTAATGTCAGGATCAAGCCCTGAACCTGAATTCGTCACTAAATCTATTGGTACTTCTGTAACTGGAATGGCCCGGTTTTGTTTCTTCCAGTCATCAATACTTTTCTCAACTCGTTTTGCTAAATCTGGATTAGACGGTGCATAGTTATTTGAACCAGATGCTTCTGCTTTATATTCTATACTAGAGACACGTCCATGAAAATAACGTGGATCTGTGAAATTTTGACCGATTAATTTTGAACCAACTACTTCATCTTTATCATTATATATAAGACTTCCATCCGCATTATCCTTCATTACCGCTTGCGCAATACCAGTTACAATAAGCGGGTATACGAGGCCGCACAAAACTAGAAATGTAAAAGTAATACGAATAATTGATGAAAGTATACTTTGTTTTTTCGCCATCTTTTTTCCCCTCTTCCTTATATGAACAAGCCGACAATCATATCAATTACTTTAATTCCAATGAATGGAACGATAACTCCACCAAGCCCATAAATGAGTAAGTTTCGGCTAAGCAATGCATTAGAACTCATCGGTTTATACGCAATACCTTTCATCGCTAACGGAATTAGTAGTGGAATAATAACTGCATTAAATATTAATGCTGATAAAATCGCTGAAAGTGGCGATGTTAATTTCATAATGTTCAATGCTTCCATTTGCGGAATTGCTAATGTAAACATCGCTGGAATGATTGCAAAGTATTTTGCTATATCGTTTGCAATACTAAACGTTGTTAACGCACCACGCGTCATTAACAATTGCTTACCAATTCCTACAACCTCAATGATTTTTGTTGGATTCGAATCTAGATCAATCATATTCGCTGCTTCTTTCGCAGCTGTCGTACCACTATTCATCGCTAATCCAACATCCGCCTGCGCTAATGCCGGGGCATCATTTGTACCATCACCTGTCATCGCTACAAGTTTCCCTTTGTCTTGCTCTGCTTTAATAACCGCAATTTTATCTTCTGGTTTACACTCAGCAACGAATTCATCTACTCCTGCTTCCTTTGCAATTGTTGCTGCTGTTAACGGATTATCACCTGTACACATAACCGTTTTAATTCCCATTTGACGTAATTGTTCAAAACGTTCACGCATACCAGGTTTCACTGTATCCTTTAAATATATTAAACCGTAAATACGATTGTCTACTGCAACTACAAGTGGTGTTCCGCCTTCTTTTGAAATCAAATCTGCTTTTTGATTCACATCTTTTGGAATCATCCCGCCTTGCGATTGAACCCATTCAATCACGGCACCAACAGCACCTTTTCTCACTTTCGTTCCATCCTGTAAATCAACACCGCTCATTCTTGTTTCTGCTTTAAATGGAACAAATTCACCTTGTTCTGCAATTTCTCTATTATATGATATAGATTTCGTTTGTACATATTCTATAACAGATCGACCTTCTGGTGTTTCATCTAAAACTGAGCTAATCGCAGCCCATTTTCCTACTTGCTCAATCGTTTCATTTCCTACTGGTAGCAGTGTATGTGCCATCCGGTTCCCGAAAGTAATCGTACCTGTTTTATCTAAAATAATCGTATTAATATCGCCCGCAGCTTCTACTGCTTTCCCTGACATCGCTAATACATTAAACTTTGTTACGCGGTCCATCCCAGCAATACCAATCGCTGATAATAACCCACCAATTGTCGTTGGAATTAAACAAACTAACAATGCTACAAGTACAGCTGTATCAATTTGAAACCCTAAATAGTTTGTAAAAATCGGCAACGTCACAACGACGATTAAGAAAATTAGAGTTAAACTCGTTAATACTGTGTTTAAGGCAATTTCATTCGGCGTTTTTTGACGCGCAGCTCCTTCTACTAAAGAAATCATTTTATCAATAAATGATTCGCCAGGGTTACTCGTAATTACAATCGTAATCTCATCACTTACGACCATCGTACCGCCTGTTACTGAACAAAAATCGCCACCCGCCTCTTTTATTACAGGAGCTGATTCCCCTGTAATTGCAGATTCATCGACAGACGCTAAACCTTTAATTACTTCACCATCATTTGGAATCATTTCTCCTTGTTTTACAATAACAATGTCACCTTTTCTCAGATCAGTTGCTGAAACTTGAACAATATCTCCATTTTCTTTTACAACATTTGCAAACACATCTTTCTTCGATTGTTTTAAAGAATCGGCTTGCGCTTTACCACGCCCTTCAGCTAAAGCTTCTGCAAAGTTAGCAAATAAAACTGTAAATAATAGAATGAGAGAAACTGTTATATTAAACCACCCTGGTACACTACTAGAACTACTTGGAAGAAAGGATAAAATTAACGTAATGATAAATCCAATTTCCACAACGAACATAATCGGATTCTTTATCATTACTTTCGGATTCAATTTCGCAAAGGATTGTTTCATCGCATGTGTCACGATATCACGATCCATCGTTTTTGCTTGTCTAACCTCATCTTCTACAGCATGTATTTGTGACTCATTTACTCTTTTTTCTTTTACTACTACCGGTCTCATCATTTACCCTCCATTACTTCAATGTAAGAAATTCTGCAATTGGGCCAAGTACTAACATCGGGAAGAATGTTAACGCACCAACAATTACAATTGTTCCAATAAAGATCCCTCCAAATAAACCATTATCCGTACGGAATGTCCCGACTGTTTCTGGTACTACCGTCTTCTCTTTCAGTGAAGCTGCAACAGCTAGCATCGTAATTAAACTGAAATAGCGTCCTAAAAACATAACTAAACCAGTCGTAATATTCCAAAACGGTGTATTATCCCCCAATCCTTCAAATCCAGATCCGTTATTCGCAGCTGACGATGTATATTCATATACAACTTGCGTTAAACCGTGGAAACCTGAATGAGAAATTGCATCCGTTCCTAAGCTTGTTGAAAGAGCTAATGCTGAAAACCCTAAAATAAGCAATGGATGAAATAAAATCGTTACCGCAATCAATTTCATTTCCTTACCTTCAATTTTCTTACCTAAAAACTCCGGTGTCCGTCCAACCATTAACCCAGATATAAAGACTGCAATAATTGCATACATAATAATGTTCACAAAACCTGCTCCAACACCGCCGTATACTGTATTTAACATCATATTTACGAGTGGAACTAGACCACCAATTGGTGTTAACGTATCATGCATCGTATTAACGGCCCCTGTTTCAGCAGCTGTCGTCACTGTTGCGTATAGGGAAGAAAATACTGTTCCAAATCGGACTTCTTTTCCTTCTGTACTTCCTTGTACATGTTCGATACCCATTCCATTTAACACTGGATTTCCATGTAATTCAGATGTCGTAATCGTTATAAATCCTAGTAAAAACACCATGAATAGTGACACGAAAAGGATGCGACCTTGTTTTTTATTTCCTACCATTCGTCCGTACGTAAATGGAAGTGCTGTTGGCAATAACATCATAAGCATCATTTGCAAAATATTACTCATTTGCCCTGGATTTTCAAAAGGATGTGTAGAGTTTGCCCCGAAAAATCCACCGCCGTTATTTCCAAGTTCCTTAATTGAAACGAATGATGCAACTGGACCACGTAAAATACTTTGCTTCGCACCATCAATTGTTTGTGCTGTAACTGCTCCATCTAACGTTTGTGGTATACCAAGTGCGACAAAGACTAACGCCGCAATAAATGCGATAGGAAGAAAAACTCTCGTTAAAGCTCTCGTAAAATCAACGAAAAAGTTACCGAGTTCTTTTCCAGCGAGTCCTCTTATAAAAGCCATAACGAGCGCTAACGTCGTTGCTGGTGCCGCAAACATTAAAAATGTAATCCCGATTAATTGTGATAAATAAGATAAGCCATTTTCACCGCTATAATGCTGTAAGTTTGTATCAGCCATAAAACTAATTGCTGTATTAAAAGCGAGCGTAGGCTCCATCCCTTCGATATGCGCTGGATTTAATGGCAATACGCCTTGTAATCTGAAAATGAAATATACGACAACAATCATAAATCCATTGAGTAAAACTAATGATAATGCGTACTGTTTCCACGTTTGATTGTATGCTTTTACACCCGTAATTTTAAAAATAAGTTTTTCAAAAGGCCCGAATACTTTATCTAGCGTTTTGCTACCTTGAAAAGCTTTTTCTAAATAAATTCCCGTTGGCTTTGCTACTAAAATAAACAAGAGCATTGTAATAACGACTGCAACCCAAATCATAATGAATGATTCCCCCTAATTAAAACTTCTCTGGATTTAATAATGCGTACACTAAGTACACCGTAATCGCTGCAACAATAACCGATAAGGCAATCATCATGATTGCTTCCCTTCTTTCACAACTTTATCTGACCAACTTGCAAGACTTGCCATCGATGCGACTAACCCAACAAAAATACCGATCATTACAACATCTAACATAACTACCCCTCACTTTTGTTAAATTTTACCATCTAGTTATCAAAAAAAGAACACTAAGCTCTACTTAGTGTTCGAAACGAACAACACAAAGTAAACCTCCTCTCTAAACGCTTACGAGGTTAGCTGTCGGATTCGGGCCTAAAGAGTAGCCCTACTTTCAAAATTGAAAGATTCACCCCAAGTGACAATGCACAAAATTGGTTCCCCCGCTCCATTTCTGGAACTCAGCGATTTTAGGTTTTTTTTGGAAATTTTATGAATGATTTATGAGAGTAAATATACTCCTCTAAATTTAACTTGTAAAGGGGTAAATTACTGAAAATAAGAAAATATCCATCTATTTAAGCGTTTACATTAGTTGTTATTAATATTTTTTCATCTGTTTTCTCGTCTTTCCTTTCTTTTTCACAGAAATGATCTTTTAAATACGAAATAAAAAGAGCGAATTACATGAAGTGCATAGCTTGTTGCACTCAGCATTCGCTCTTTTTTCATTCAACCTTTATTCTCCACGCAAAAAAGCACGCAAATTTCTCCCTCGAATATAAACTTGTGATAATTCCGCATGTAACTGCTCATATTCGGTAATATCCGCCTCTAAATACAAAACATCTTTTGATGGTAATATAATATATGGACCTGGAAAAAGAGGATCGAGCACTACCAATTCGTGAACTCTCTCTACCGATATCGCCCAACGATTCGCTATATCTCCTAGTAACAACACTTTCATCTTCATTTCCCCTACCTTATTCAAAAAATAAAAAAGAAATATTATCACAGTTCGTAAACACTACAAATTTAGCTCCAATTGTTTCATAGAGCCTGGCCGGATAGCGTTTATTCTTTGTAACAACAGTAATAGGCGCTTGAAAAGAAAAACGAATGTGTTCTGTGAAGAAACTAACTATCGGAAGCTCATCCCCTAGTAAAATCACCTTCTTAATACGTGTGCAAATACTAGTAAAATCCTTCTCCTTATTACAGCTATAAGCTGATTCAAACCCATACTCTCTAACTTCAGCCGCTATCTCTTCATTGGCTGTAAAAATAATTAACTCATGCTGAAATGCTACTAGCTCTCTTAAACTCTTTACCTTGTTTTTTTCTCCAACACAAATAAGTGTTAGTTCCATGTACCTCATCCGCCTTAGCATAAAAGAACTCAAACATAGATTGATATTCTCCTATACTAATCAGACCGATGAAGTGATGTATCCATCATGGCACCGTCCTCTCTCAAGACGCTTACGAAGTTAGCTGTCGGATTCGGACTTTGAGAGTAGCCCTACTTTCAACATTGAAAGATTCACCCCTAGTGACGACGCACAAATTGGTTCCTACGCTCCATAAATTTGAATTCAGCGTATTACAAAATAATCTATTTCCCCCATATAATACGGAATGAAAAACAGATTCTGGCTGATATATTACTCCTGAATTTTGAAAAAGTAAACACAAAAAAAGCCAGTTAACAAACTGGCTTCTCGTATCTTTATACATGCGTCTTATTCAATTTATATGCAAAATGATTCGTCGGCCCATGACCACTTCCAATATTCAATGGCTCTTCAATTGCTATACTAATAAATCGTTTTGCTTCTTGAACTGCCTCTTCCATCAAGTAGCCTTTCGCAAGTCCTGCTGTAACCGCTGAAGCAAATGTACACCCACTTCCGTGCGTTTGCTTCGAAGGAATTCGTTCACTTTTAAATTCAATAAACTGCTCACCATCAAAGAGTAAATCAATTACTTCATTACCTTGATATTCTGCATGTCCGCCCTTCATAAGCACATATTTAGCCCCTAATTCATGCAATACTTTTGCAGCTTCCTTACTATCTTCTACATTATGAATCTCCATTCCAGTTAACACTTCTGCTTCAGGAACATTCGGTGTGACAACAGTTGCTACTGGCAATAAATATTCTTTTAATGCTTGTACTGCTTCTTGTTGTAATAATGACGCACCACCTTTAGCAATCATAACAGGATCTAGCACAATATTATTCCAGCCAAATTTCTTAATATGCTCTGCCACAATTTGAATAATTTCACTACTAAATAACATTCCCAGTTTTACAGCATCTGGCGTTAAATCCGTACCAATTGAATTAAGCTGCTCCGTAATCCCTTCTAAAGAAACAGGATATACCCCTTGAACGCCAAGCGTATTTTGAGCAGTAATTGCTGTAATAGCCGTCATTCCATACACACCAAGCTCTTGGAATGTTTTTAAATCCGCCTGAATCCCAGCGCCGCCTCCGCTATCAGACCCTGCAATTGTTAAAGCTTTATTCACTTTCATCCCACTCATCCTTTTCTACCCAAAATAGCGATGATAAATTGTTTTCGCTTCGCTTATATCTTTCGTGCCATGTACAAGTACACGGCCATCTTTAAAAGCAACTAATCTCTTTTCTCCAACAGAAAAGGATAATAAATATGGATTTACATTCAAATCAGTCACACGATCATTCAGCAATCTTTTATATTGTTCAAAATCCATTTTCTCTTTATGAGGTGGTCTAATTTGAACTGTATTTCTCCCGCATAACACCGCTGTCTTTGAAGTATTTTCCTTATTTAAATACGGATATAATGCTTGCTCACCACACGATAGACAATTATGTTTACGAAGTTTACGAAGCTTTCGCACATTCATACATGAATACTCATTTTTCCATACATCAAATGACACAAGCCCATCTCGAAGCGAGTCATAATCTTCTACTAACAGTTTAAGCGTTTCCGTTACTTGATGAGAAACGACGAGAGATACAGCAGGTGATATAATCCCCGCTGTGTCACATGTCGCTCCGCCAAGTGGAATCGATTGTAATAAACAAGATAAACATGGCGTTTTTCCTGGAAGAATAGTATAAGAAAGACCGTAACTCCCTACACATGCCCCATAAACCCATGGAATAGAATATTTTTGTGATATATCATTCACAATGAAACGTGTTTCGAAATTGTCAGTCGCATCGATGATTACATCAACATTTGTAACGAGTTCTTCCAACTCTTCAGCCGTTACATCCTGAACGAGAGCTTCTACTCTTACTTCACTATTAACCTCTTCTAGACGTTTTTTTGCCGCTACAGCCTTCGGAAGATTATTCTCTACATCACTCTCTGCATACAATTGTTGTCTTTGTAAATTACTCCAATCGACATAATCACGGTCAACAATTGTTACTTGACCAACGCCTGCTCTTACAAACATCTCTGCGTTTGCACTACCTAATGCGCCTGCACCGATAATAAGTACATGCTTTGTTCTTATCTTTTTTTGCCCTTCTTCCCCAATTGGAGAAAATAGCTCTTGGCGAGAATATCGATTATTCAACTACGCTCATTCCTTCTAAAGGACTACTTGCTGTTGCACAACGTTTACGTGCAATACGACCTGCTTCAAACCCTAATCGTCCTGCCTCAATACCTAATTTCATTGCGTATGCCATTTTAATAGGATCGTTCGCTCCAGATACTGCAGTATTCAATAACACACCATCCGCTCCTAATTCCATCGCAAATGCCGCATCAGCTGGGCTACCAATACCTGCGTCAACGATAACTGGTACTGTCGCTTGTTCAATAATGAAGCTTAAATTTAATGGATTTACAATACCAAGTCCTGATCCAATTGGTGATGCTCCTGGCATAATCGCATGCACACCAAGTTCTTGTAGTTTGCGTGCTAATACAACATCATCAGATGTGTAAGGAAGAACGATAAATCCTTCTTCTAGTAACATTTCAGATGCCTTTAACGTTTCTACTGGATCAGGTAATAACGTTCTATCATCACCAATAACTTCTACTTTTATCATGTCACAAAGTCCAGAAGCTTTTGCTAATTTTGCAATACGAACAGCTTCTTCAGCATTTTTTGCTCCTGCTGTATTCGGTAATAACGTATATTTTTTCACATCAAGTTTCTCTAATAAATTAGGCTGCTTCGCATCAAATATATCCATACGACGTACTGCGAATGTTAAAATCTCAGCCTCAGAAACATCAATTGCCTTTTGCTGCACATCAAAATCAGGGAATTTCCCTGTTCCTAATAAAAGTCTAGAATGAAATGAAAATTGTCCAATGTTTAACATAATCAACCGCCTCCTACGAAAGTTACAATCTCAATTTGGTCCCCATCAAAAACAGATGTATCGTTATGATCATCTTTTTGTAAAATATCTTTATTACGTTCTACTACAACAATTCTGTTATCTAACTCTAAATGTGTAAGTAGCCCAGCTACTGTTTTTACACTCTCTGGTACTTCAATTTGGTTACCATTAATTTTCAAATTCAAACTTCCATCCCCTTTCTAAACCGTTTTAGAAAGCAATGAATCTAGCAAGTGATTCTCCTGCTTCCCTTCTATTAAATCAGCCATATACTGACCAGAAACAGGACTTAATAAAATGCCGTTTCGATAATGTCCAGTACAAGCATATAAACCTTTTATTTCCTCATGCTCTCCCATATAAGGAGCTTCATGATTAGACTGCGGTCTTAACCCAGCCCACGTACTTTCCCATTCTGCTTCTTTTAAAGCAGGCAATATTGTGTAGGCACGCTCTAATATGGAAGTAATACTTTCTGGTTGTACAGACTTATTAAACGTATGAGGCTTCATCGTTGCCCCAATCACATAACGGCCACCGCGCTTCGGCGTAATATAAAACCTCTCCTGGAAAATAGGAGCTTTCAACAGAGGTTTCCTGCTTCTTACTGCAACAACCTCCCCCTTAACAGGATATGTACCCCAATCACTCTGAAAATAATGTAGCAATTTCGTACTCCATGATCCTCCGGCGATAACGACTTTTTCACATGTGATTACACCTTCGCTTGTCACAATTCCAGTCACTTTATTATTTTCAATACGAATATCAACCACTTCTGTTTGTTCATATATATCAGCTCCGGAAATTGCTGCAGAATGTGCGAATGCTTTCGTAAGCTCTGGTGCAATAACGTGACCATCTTTCGGATAATATACCGCTCCTATAATTGACTCGGAAAGAAACGGTTCTTTTTCCCGTAAATGGTCCCCCGTTAGAAATCGGGAATCTTCACCTGTTTTCTGCTGCCAATCCATAATATGAAGAATTCTTTTCTTCTCATCTTCATTTTGAGCGATGCGATAAATGCCCTTTTCTTCATACCCAATATCGATGCCTGTTTTTTCACGTAAAACTGCTGCAAGTTGTGGAAATATAGCACGGCTTTCTCTAGCAAGCTCAAACAACGGATCATATGCATCCCATTCTGCCTGAACACCGAGCAAACCAGCAGCTGCTTTCGAAGCTTCAGATGCGATTCTTTGCTTCTCTACAATCGCTACTTTATGCCCTCTTTCTGCTAGAAAGTGTGCAACTGAACTACCAATTACACCTCCGCCAATAATCGCTACATCATACTTCTTACACATGTTTTTCCGCCCACTTTCTTATTGATTCCTTATAAGATTTCGCCTTGCTATACGGATTACTACTGCTTATAATCCCGGACATAACAGCAATGCCACTTACACCATTTGCAAGAACATCACCTGTATTTTCAGGGATAATCCCACCAATTGCAGTTATTGGTATGGATAAACAACTTGCCATATGAGCAATTTCTTCTAATCCTCTCGCTGGCACACCTTTTTTACAATCTGTCGGAAATACATGACCATAAACGAGTGAATCTGCTCCATTTTTAAATGCTACTATCGCTTCATCTAAAGAATGTACTGAATAGCCAACATGCAAATAAGAAAACTTTTCTTTCACCGACCTTACATCTGCGCTTCGATATCCTAGCTGCACACGCGGAATATTTAATAGAATAGCAATATCAATTCGATCATTTATCACTATCTTCGATGCTGGAAAGCCTTTCCCAAAAAGACTTTCCACACCTTCATACAATTCCTTCGTACTTTTCTCACGCTCACGAATATGCAAATAATCGATCTCACTCTCAATTTGCATCGCTACATTCACTAACTCTTCGAATGGCATATGGCCATTTGAGATTACATGGAGCTCATTTTTCATATTCATTCGCCTACTTTAAAATGTTTTCAAATAATTCATCGGCTGGAACGATTTCTTTCGTCATTCCTTTGTCTTTCAACCATTTGTTTTGTTTCTCCCATGACTCTTTTGAATCCGATAAGAATGGCTCATCTTTCGTTTCCATCTTCTCTAATAAAATTTTCATACTTTCTTTTTCAACTTCTGGTACAAGCGGGAAGTTTTCTTTTTCTTGATGATCTAATAAAATATTTAATGCTTCATCGGGTTTTTTCTTCATAAAGTCATACCCTTTTTGTGCCCCACGTAAAAAGGCTTGCAATGCTTCTTTATCTTTTTTCAACGTTTTATCACCCGTTACAAACACAAGCTCATGATAGTTCGGTACACCATAATCTGCTGGATTAAAGTATGCTGGTTCATGACCTTCATGACGCATAACAGGTACTTCATGGTTAATGTATGCTCCTGTTACCGCATCCACTTTTTTCGTAATTAATGCTGGTACTAAATCAAAGCCAACATCGACTACTTTCACTGTATCTGGATTACCACCAGCTTCTTTTACCATCGTTTTTAAATACATCTCACTTAAAGGTGTTCCAGAATATCCAACTGTTTTCCCCTCTAAATCTTTTGGCGATTGAATGCCTGCTGACTTCAGTGATACAACATGATTTAACGGTGAACGTACGACAGCTCCAATTGATTTCACTGGAATTTGTTCATTTGCTTTTGCCATGACAACATCTGGTTGATAATACAAACCAACTGTCACTTTCCCTGCCGCCGCTAGCGTTAATGGATCAGTCGGATTAGAAGGGAATTTAATATTCACCTTGACTCCTTCTTCTTTAAAGTATCCTTTTTCAATTGCCGTATAAATAAAGCTATGTACCGCATTCGGGTACCAATCAAGCATTACTGTTATTTCTTTTTCTGATTTATTCTTATCTGATGCCGAGTTACTCGAACATCCTGCAATCATTGCAACTAATAATGTAAACACAAAGATGCGTTTTAATAATTTCATGAATGTTTCCTCCAACTAATAAATTTCTTTTCTAATATCGAAACAAGTATGACGAAGAAAATAGCTAATAATGATAACAATACAATTGGTGCAAATACACCAGCTCCGTCTAACTGCGTCATCATTCTTTTACTGAAATATCCAAGCCCAGCTTGTGCACCGAGCCATTCACCAATCGCTGCCCCAATAACGCTAAGTGGTATCGCAATTTTTAACGCTGAAAAAAAGTAAGGAAGAGCAGATGGCAACTTTAGCTTTAGAAAAACATCTTTTTTCGTTGCACCATATGTAACTAATAGCTCCTCCCATTCTTTTTTCGTACTGCGCAGTCCATCATACGTATTGACCGCAATTGGGAAAAACGTAATTAAAACGGTAACAACAACCTTACTCCAGATGGTATATCCAAACCATAAAACGAAGAGCGGTGCAAGCGCAGTGATCGGGATTGTTTGTGAAGCAACTAATAACGGATAAAATGCTCTTTCCATCCACGTACTCGCATTCATTAACATTGCTAGCCCTACGCCCAGTACGATAGAAATAACAACGCCTATTAAAACGACGTACAACGTTGCAGGTAAATGAACCGTAAATAATATATCTTTCAGCGCCCATATCTTCATTACAATTGCAGAAGGTGATGGCAAAATGTACATCTCATCTACAATTCTTGCTCCTACTTCCCACAGAGCAAGTAAAATTCCACTTAATATAAGGGCAGGTAATAACTCCTTCAAACGATTCATCATACGAGTACCTGCCTTTGTAACATACTAAGGAGCTCTTCTTTAAGCGCTAACACTTCAGGCTTATATAAATCTTTTCTTGTTCGGTTACGATCAAGCGGCACAATTCGCTCAGTTAAAGTTGCTATCGGTTGATTTTCTACAACCAAAATTCGATTAGAAAGAAACAATGCCTCTTCAACATCATGAGTGATAAATAAAATTGTTTTTTCCCACTCTTTCCATTGTTCAAACAACCATTCTTGCAAAGATGCCTTCGTTAAAGCGTCCAATGCGCTAAACGGTTCATCTAACAATAATATCTCCCCGCCTGTTAATAAAGTTCGGATAAAAGATACGCGTTGCCTCATACCACCAGATAAATCTTTCGGATATTTTTTCTCGTACCCTTGTAAACCAAATTTATGTAACAGTTCTTTCGCTTTTACTTGCGCTTCTTTCTTCTGCACACCTTGGCACTCTAGCGGCAGGGCCGCATTCTCAATAATCGTCCTCCACGGCAAGAGCATATCTTTTTGGGGCATATACCCTACAGAATGACTCTTTGTTTCTGTCAGCTCTATCTGTCCAGTACTTGCCTCTTCTAAGCCTGTAATAAGGCGAAATAAAGTACTTTTCCCGCATCCACTCGGTCCGATAATACTTACAAACTCTTTATCTTGTATAGAAGCATTTAATTCATTGATGATTGGTTTCTCATCATAATGAAAGGAAACATTATGAAACTGTAGTATGTTCTTGCTCCTCAAAACCCCACATCTCCTTACGATAAGCCATATCCCAGAATAAATATTCAAATCGGCTGGAATATAAGAAAATCTCCTCTAATCGGTCTAGCTCTTTCTCTGACTTTCCAACTGCCATTTCATTTAATAAATCTATTAACCAAATACAAAGGTTACCGTATTCTTCAGAACTATATCCTTGAATCCACTCTCCAAAGAACTCATGATCTCTTGCTCCAGGAATATCATTTAAACGCTTTCCAATCTCCCAATAACTCCACATACATGGAAGTAAAGCTGATATTAATTCAGCAATTGTGCCATTTTGAGATACAGACATCATGTAATTTGTATATGCTAAATTTTTAGCAGATGGTTTCGCAGATTCCATCTCTTGTACAGAAATACCAAGTCTTTTTGCATACTGTTTATGAATCGTCATTTCACCATTTAAAATCCCATCAATTTGCTCTGCAAATTTTGCCATAACTTGTGGATTCGTTGCCTTTACAACCCCAATTGCATATAGCTTTGCATAATCTAACAAATATAAATAATCTTGAATAATATAGTACTGGAATTTGTCTTTTTCCAACGTACCATCCCCCATACCTACTACAAACGGATGATTATGACTTTTCTCCCAAACAGGCTGCACCGTATCAAATAATCTTTCACAAAATTTCATTAATAATTCCCCTTCCTATATATC
>NZ_JBFPJH010000175.1:0-6860 GCF_040838255.1 Bacillus sp. C30
ATAGTATACAGGAGGTGGACACCTTAGTTTTTTTAACTAAGGGGATTCATTGGAAATATTTAATTTAGTCATGGTTGCGATTTTAATCGCATTTACTGGATTTTTCGTAGCAGCAGAGTTTGCGATTGTAAAAATACGTTCAAGTCGCATTGATCAGCTTGTTGCGGAAGGGAAACGCGGCGCATTAGCAGCGAAAAAGGTAACAACAAATTTAGATGAATATTTATCTGCTTGTCAATTAGGTATTACAGTTACAGCGATGGGATTAGGTTGGTTAGGTGAACCGACAATCGAAAAGTTATTACACCCGTTATTTGAGAAATGGAACATAAATCCTTCTATCTCATCAGTATTAACTTTTGGTCTTGCTTTTATGCTAATGACATATTTACACGTTGTAGTAGGGGAATTAGCTCCGAAAACGCTGGCAATTCAAAAGGCTGAAAAAGTAACGTTGTTATTGGCAACTCCGTTAATGATGTTCTATAAAATCATGTATCCATTTATTTGGGTATTGAACGGTTCAGCTCGTGTTATAACTGGTTTATTCGGTTTGAAACCAGCTTCTGAACATGAAGTAGCTCATACAGAAGAAGAATTACGTCTTATTCTTTCAGATAGCTATGAAAGTGGCGAAATTAATCAAGCTGAATACAAGTATGTAAATAATATCTTTGAATTTGATAATCGCATCGCGAAAGAGATAATGGTACCGCGTACAGAAATCGTTGGTTTCTATCTTGAAGATTCAGTAGAAGAACACATGAAAGTAATCCAAAATGAACGATACACACGTTATCCGATTTTTGGAGAAGATAAAGATGATATTATCGGTATGGTCAACGTAAAAGATTTCTTTATTCGATATATGAACAACGATCAAGAAGATTTGTCATCGATTCGCACGTATATGCGTCCGATTATTGAAGTTATGGAAACGACTCCAATTCATGATTTATTACTGCAAATGCAGAAGAAGCGAATTCCAATGGCTGTTTTATATGATGAGTACGGAGGAACAGCTGGAATTGTAACGCTTGAAGACATATTGGAGGAAATCGTCGGCGAAATTCGTGATGAATATGATGAAGATGAAGCACCACCAATTCAACATGTGAACGAATATCATAAAATTGTTGATGGAAAAGTGCTTATATCAGAAGTAAAAGATTTGTTTGGATTACACATTGAAGAAGACGATGTGGATACAATCGGTGGATGGATTATGATGCAAAATCATGAAATCGAAGAAGGACAATACGTTGAAGCAGAAGGCTATGAATTTAAAGTGTTAGAAAAAGATGCTTATCAAATTAAACGTGTTGAAATTCAAAAAATGGATCATGAACAAGAACAAGAGAAAGCAGCAACTGTGTAAGTTGCTGCTTTTCTTCTGACACATAATAAAATGTGAAATTAGGAGCGGATATTTTGATTCAAGTAGCCTTACGTGTATATCGATTACAATTGTATACGATCTTTAGTGGTTTACTACTAATGTGGGCGGTTACTCCGTTTGGGAAACAAGTGACAGGATTCGGTATCGGTTTAGCAGTTAGCGCATATTGTCTTTGGCTATTAGCTCGCAGAGTGGAGAAATTAGGAAGAAGTATCGTGATGAAAGAAAAGGCTCCTGGATTAGGAGTTCTAAACCGATTTGCAGCCGCAATATTAGGGGCTATCATTATGTTTGAAATTGAGCATGAAATGGAAATGTGGGCATTCGGTACTGGAATATTGGGTGGACACTTTTTAATGATTGCGAATTTAGCCTATGCAAATATGCAGCTAGTAAAAGAAGAAGAGAAGCAAAAGGAAAATGCTTCGAAAAACATAGAACTCTGATGAAAGGGACCTAATCAGGTTCCTTTTTTGCGTTTAAAAATAAATGATATAATACGAATGATTTACTGGTACTTATCGAATTTATGCCAAACATAATACGCTTATTTGTGGGGCATTTCAATAGTATGAAAAAAATTAAAAAAAATTAAAAAACCCATCGATTTCTAAAGCTTATGTATGTTATCATAACAAAAGAATTTGCGAAAGAGGTGGATACCAATGTTACAAGCTTTACTTATTTTTGTGCTTCAAATTATTTACGTTCCAACTTTAACAATCCGTACGATTTTGCTTGTAAAGAATCAAACAAGATCCGCTGCAGGTGTAGGATTGTTAGAAGGGGCTATTTACATTGTCAGTTTAGGTATTGTGTTTCAAGATTTATCAAATTGGATGAACATTGTTGCCTATGTCATCGGCTTTAGTGCGGGACTATTATTAGGCGGTTATATAGAAAATAAATTAGCAATTGGATATATTACGTATCAAGTTAGTTTGCTAGACCGTTGTAATGAATTAGTAAATGAATTACGCCATTTTGGATTTGGCGTTACAGTATTTGAAGGTGAAGGAATAAATTCTATACGTTATCGCTTAGATATCGTTGCAAAGCGTTCTAGAGAAAAAGAACTGTTAGAAATTATTAATGAAATTGCACCGAAAGCGTTTATGTCTTCTTATGAAATCCGTTCGTTTAAAGGTGGCTATTTAACGAAGGCAATGAAAAAGAGAGCATTGTTGAAGAAGAAGAAAGATGAACATGCATCGTAAAGAAAAGGGAGTAGTGCAGTTTTAAAAGCACGGCATAATCCCCATAGAAAAAAGAGAGGAATCTATATTGAAAAAGATTCCTCTCTTTTTTCTGCTTTTTCTCAGATTAACAATTAACCATACAACTTGAATAATTAGTGGTAATATAAATGCAATTAATAAAACGATAAATGCTATTAATTTCAGCTCAGGTGTTTGAGTAACACCAGCACCATCAACCTCTCTTAGCCAAATGATAGCTGCCAATATCCCAAAAATGGTAATCCAAAATATGTTACCAATCCACCAAAAAATCCATCGTCTTTTCATATTAGCACCTCTTATATTTACCCTCTGTTAAAAGTATATTTTCGGTTGTTATATTTAAATGAAATAACTATAAAACTACTTTTTTTCAACTGTATATCTAACTTGTTTAAAGGTTGCCATGTCTCCATCTTCGTTATCATCTTTCGTTTGCAAAAGTTGAACTCTTGGCTTGTAGTCTGTCCTATGAGCGTGCTCGATATCTTTAATGTTAAGTTTGTAGGATTCACCATTATTTATTTTTTGTTCCAATACTTTTTTATTGGCAACATAAATAAAAGTTATTTTATTTTCATCAATACCTTCAGTCTTAATTTCTAATTCATTATCTTTTGTTGTAATCGTTGATGTTAATAATTCAATACTGCCGCTTCCGGTTTCTAAAGAATTTTCTACTATAGTTGAACATCCGGATAGAATGATTCCGATGAATAGAAGAACAATTAATTTCTTTTTCATAACATCCCCCAATTTCAAGTGATTTTTGATTTTGGTATTGCTAGACTGCTAGTATGGAACGTAAATGTTTAGCTAGCACTTTTTTGTTGTACCATAATATGTAAATTAAAATAGGTTATATATCCAATTTAAGGGGGATTGAAAAGTTTACTTATTGTTGAGAATCAGTATTTTTACAGTAGGTATTTATTTTCTTTAGAAAGCGGTGTTGATAAAATCATTACGAATTGGATATCCAAATATATGATGAAATGTAGACAGTAGAAAGAGCTTAATACGAAGCAATCTTATTTTTATAGAAATTACAATTTTTACATATTAAAATAATGATGGGGAAGAGATGAATTCATTCACTTCGGAGATAGTTACTTGAACATTAACGAGAAGGCAATTGAAATGTTTGAACAAAATGAATATGAGGAAGCAATGGAAGAGGAAGTGGATATTCCGAAAGGGTATTTTGATATTGTATATTCCATCTATGCATTAGGATGGACTTCAGATTTAGGAAAAACGTTGGAACTGATTTATTCATATGTAAAGCCAGGAGGAAGTTTTATTTTTAGCTGGGAGCACCCAGTATATTCGAATTTACAGTATGGTACAGAAGAAATTGCTTTAAAGTCTTCTTATCATGAGGAAACTCCTATTACGTTTGAAACATTTAAAGGAGAAAATGTACAAGCGACATTATATAAGAGAAAAATAAGTACATACATAAATGAGTTAAATAGAGTGGGATTTACAATTGAGAGAATAGAAGAGCCTGAATCATCTAGCTCATTTGATGAAGAACTAGCTGAGCCGTCTACGAAATATTATTCTTTATATAAAGCTAGAATGGTGCCAACGACTTTTATTATTAAGGTGAGAAAGTAAAGTGCTTTATAAAAAGAAGCCTATCATTTCAAATAAATGAAATGATAGGCTTCTTTATTTTTAAAAAAATGAGGTCAAAGATGTACTTTTCATATAAAAATGCATTTCATATAAAAAGTGTAATTATTTTGGGGAAGGGGGATTGTTGTGCGTCATCATAGAAAGTGCAAAAAATTTGGAGTGGCACTGCCTCTTCCGCTTGAAGGAGCAACTGGCCCTACTGGTAACAGTGGTCCAACAGGTCCAACTGGAGGGCATGAAGGTCCGGTCGGGCCTCCGGGAATCACTGGACCTAGAGGAGCAACTGGTCCACAAGGTCCTCAAGGTATTCAAGGAATCCAAGGTGCCGTTGGTGATACTGGAGAGCAAGGTGTAACAGGTCCAGTTGGTTTGCAAGGTCCTCAAGGATTAATTGGAAACCAAGGTCCAATTGGTGATATTGGAGTACAAGGACTAGAAGGGATACAAGGAGTGCAAGGCCCTACTGGTAGTCAAGGCTTACAAGGCCCGCAAGGAATACAAGGAGAAATAGGGGAGCGGGGACAAACGGGAGCACAAGGAATGCAAGGTGAGATGGGTGAAACTGGCATCTCAGGTGTAACGGGTCCACAAGGTTCCCAAGGAGCGAAAGGAATACAGGGAGAGGAAGGAGCTACGGGTATACAGGGAGATAGAAGGCCCGCAAGGAATACAAGGAATTACTGGAGGGCAAGGACCACAAGGTGATCAAGGTGTCATTGGTCCAACCGGTGCAACCGGCCCTCAAGGAATCCAGGGAACACAGGGTATTCAAGGTCCAACCGGTCCACAGGGAATACAAGGTCTACAAGGAATTCAAGGTCCAATTGGTCCAACTGGATTGACTGGTCCCCAAGGAATCCAAGGTCCACAAGGGATAACGGGGCAGGCCGGAGTAACTGGATTGATGGGAGTAACAGGTCCACAAGGTGCCACGGGAGCAACCGGGGCAACTGGAGTAACAGGTTCTCAAGGAATTCAAGGAGTGCAAGGTCCACAAGGAGTGACCGGATCGACTGGAGCAACTGGATCGACTGGCTCAACAGGTGCGACTGGACCGACAGGGATACAAGGAATAAGAGGAGTAACCGGTTCAACCGGAGTAACGGGTCCAACAGGTGCGACTGGCCTAACCGGCTCAACCGGAGCAACTGGATCATCTGCTATATCAACAGGTGGTGGGTATTTCTTTTCTACATCAACAAGTACAATTGCAGCAAATGCCAACATTCCAATTAATTCAGGATCCACTGTATATGGAACTGGTGTATCTTTAACTAGTGCTACAACTGTCACGGTATCCACACCAGGAATATATTTAGTAAGCTACTATTTCCAAGGGGACGCGAATGGTGGGAATGAGACTGTATCTGTTAGGTTACTATTAAATGGAACACAAATAACAGGGAGTTTTATACAAAACGTAACGACATCAACTGTAGTAATCGAACCAGCTATTTCAAATACACTTCTTGTGAATGTAGCGAGTGCAAATTCAACGTTAATATTACAAAATGGTCCATTAGGTGTTGGGCATGTGACCACTATTGCAGGAACAATTACGGCAAGTTTAAATGTGGTGAGGATACTATAAAAAGTATAGGGAATATAAAAAACACAAGGAATGTCTTTACAGACACACCTTGTGTTTTTTAATATTAAATAAACATTTTCTTTATCTTTTCGGTTGAAAAATATGCTGAAAGAAGTATTTGTGATGTAAGTTATCTACAACTTTATTTGCTTGATATGTGCGGTGTTGTTCGAGTCGAAGTCTTTGCTCCATCATTTTTATTGCGTGATCTGATAAACGTAACATTGTACCAGTCTCCTTTTCTATAAATATAGTTTTCTGATTGATATCGATTCCATATTTATAACTAAGGAGGCAAAGTGTGTAACATAGGCAAAAAGCACCTTCCTCTCCCATTACGCTTACGAGGTTAGCTGTCGGACTCGGGAAGTGAGAGTTTCCCTACTTGAAAAAGATTCGCCCCAAGTAGCATAGCTACAAAAATGGTTCCCCCGCTCCAAAATTTGGACTCAGCAAAAGGTTGTATAAAGTAAAAAATAACATAAATAAATAATTAAGTCAAACTATTTTGTGTTTTCTGTCTTTTAAGCTGCGTAAGAATCATGCCATCAGGTAGTGTTGTATCTGTTACTTCAATGAAGCTGTGTTTTTTATATAATGCGAGAGCTGGAGTATTGGCTTTACCTGTTTGTACAATGTATGTCATTGAAGACGAGAACATGTTAAATATATAAAGTAGCAGTTTCGTTGCGACTCCTTTTTGAAAAAAATCGGGCGATACAACTAATCTGTGGATATCGATTAGTTCTTCTTCTTGTATAAAAGAAATAAAGCCGACGAGTTTATTTTCAGAGAAATATCCATAGAATGTTTCATCACAATTTTGAATATCGTTTACAGTATCATATAAACGAGGTATTGCAGTACTGTTTAAAAAGTCTGCTTCAATTTTATAAGCTGGAATTTGAACATTTAAAATGGATGATGCTACTTCATAAGAAGTGGGAAGTAATTTATGAATCATAGATAATAACGCCTCCTTTAAATA
>NZ_JBFPJH010000176.1:0-6826 GCF_040838255.1 Bacillus sp. C30
GTATAATCAAAATAAATATATTCAAGTCGATACAAATGACATTCCGGAATTACTTTTAAATCGTAATGAGATACGGCAATTATTAATAAACCTATACCGTAATGGCTTAGAAGCGATGAGCACAGGGAAAATTCTAACCATTAGCACCTACAAGGAATGTCAAAATTGTGTGGTGCTTGCAGTGCGGGATCAAGGAAAAGGTATCAGGCCTGAAGTATTAGAGAAACTGGGTACTCCATTTTACACGACCAAAGATAATGGAACTGGATTGGGGTTAGGCATATGTTATGCCATTGCTGCCCGTCATAATGCAAAAATAGAAATTCAAACAGGATCGGAAGGCACTACCTTTTTTGTTAAATTTAATTATGAAAATAATGAACAATAACCTCATTTAGATTAGTTACGGTGAACCGCACCACAAATAAAAAGGAAAACCTAAGTAAACACAATCAATATATTTCACCTGAATTTTGCGTAACATTCATGTTTGAATTGCCCACTAAATTAGAGTTGCATAAAAAGAAATGGACTAACCTATATCAGGTTAGTCCATTTTTAAGTGTGTTAATTAATAGTAAATCCCCATCCTTTTTTGCTGTTTTAAAATCATCCCCAAAAGCATTAATCCACCTAAGACTACAAAACCTACCTCTAAAATGTTAAAGTAGTAACTTAACGATATTAATTTATACATGCTAAAAGCATTACTATAATCAACATTTCAGGAGGAAATACAATGGCAATGAGCAACAACGATATATTAAAAAGAGTAAGATACGCTTTAGATATAAAAGATATAGATATGGTGGAAATATTTAATCTTGGTGGCATGGAAGTAACGAAAGAGGACGTACTTGATATGCTTACAAAAGTAAAGAGAAGTCCACAACATGAAGCTGAAAATGATGATGTAATCGAAGATGAGTACGTATTAACATGCGACATGATGATGCTAGAGGCATTTTTAAATGGATTTATTACTTTAAAAAGAGGGAAGCAAGATCCGAAACCAGGGCAACCGGCACCTGTACAGAGCAAGGAGAGTGCGAATAACCTTCTTCTAAAGAAAATGAAAATAGCACTATCTTTAACGAGTGAAGATGTGCTTGATATATTAGACAGCGTAGGAGTTATCGTAACAAAAGGAGAATTAGGCGCTTTATTAAGAAAGAAAGGCCATAAGCATTACAAAGAGTGCGGCGATAGATACGCAAGGAATTTCATTAAGGGATTAGGTGTAAAGTACAGAGGATAATAAGTTCGGTGAAACAGTAAATGATATAATAGATAGAGTAGGGCGTTTGTGTCCTATTCTTTTTTATTTGTAAAATAATACACTAGGTGATGAAATGGTACATACATATTTAGGTGAGACAATTAATTTTCATATAACTTATAAGAAGAAAAAGTCGGTGCGTCTTTTTGTAGATTCGTATGGGAATGTGGAAGTGCAGGCTCTGAAAGGGACACCTGTTGAATACTTAGTCCAATTGTTAGAGGAGAAATGGGATTGGATTCAGGCAACACGTAAGGAAATGCAGGATCGAGCGCTTGGACCACAGGAAAAGGGTTATGATCAAGGAGAGGGCTTTCTGTATTTAGGGAATACGTATCCGATACAGATTTCTCAAGATGCAAGTATTACGCAAGATAATGCAGTTTTTGAAGGGGATAAGCTACACATTTATGTGAATGAGCTTGAGGATGAGAAAATACAACAAGCTTTGAAACGATTTTACTATAAGCAGTGCAAAGCATTAGTAGAGAAGAGTATTAAAGTACATCAAAGTAACTTTAAAACAAAACCGCGTTCTATTCGTATTACAGATAGTAGTCGTACGTGGGGAACTTGTGATTCGAATTTACAGCTAACGTTTAATTGGAAGCTAGCAATGGCACCTCAGAGGGTAATTGATTATGTAGTTGTTCATGAAATGTGTCATATGGTTCATTTAAATCATGATCGCTCTTTTTGGCGTCTTGTCGGGAAGATAATGCCTGATTATAAGGAAATGGAAAACTGGTTAGCGTTATCTAGTTGGAAGATGACGGTTTAGTTATTACTTTAGATTGTGGAATGAAATAAAGTAGAACCCTAATGAATTAGGGTTCTCTTTGTACATAGATTATCGTCCAAACTTCACAGTGAAAGTATCGTCTATTCTCTCCATCGCATACCCACGATACCCCTCCGAAAGCAACGCCTGCTGTCCACCAGCATCACTCATCGGAACGCTCTTAACATCGGACCAATCTCTTTCCTTATCCCCAAGCAATTCCTTCACAAAAACATACCGCATACTACCGCCATACTTCTCCTTCAGTGCAGCAATTTCCATCCCTTGCGCAAATTTATCTTTTAAACTCGGAATGTTAAAAGGTGCAACGGTGCAACAAACATAGTCGTACTGGCTGTCTTCTTTTTGTAATTCATCCATGATGACTGTGGCTAATATTTTTTGCATGCCATTTCCTCGACAGTTTGGATGAACGTTTGAGATTTCTTGATAGATGACGCGGTGTAGCTGACTTTCTGGTAGACCAATATCAAGCCCTAAATGTTCATCGTCGATAGGAGGGACTAGTAGGGCACGAAATGCGATGAGCTCGTTTTGTATAAACGCCCCGATCATCATGCCGTTTCCTTCTAGAATGTATTGAAATTCTTCTAGCGAGAGTGGTTGTAAACGACCTTTATCTTCTAGCGCTTCAACTATAACGTTTTGTAATGATAAAATTTGTTCCATATGTTCTAAAGATAGTAATGTAACGTGAAATGAATCGTTGTTTTGTTTTAATTTTCCTTCGTAAAGAATCGTCATGTGTTAGTCCTCCTTTAGCGTACAACGTCTTGAAAGACGGTTAATTCTTGTAATGTATTTTCGTTTATTTCAATGCCAAGTCCCGGCTTTTCGTTTAAGCGAATAAATGGTACGTCGTAATGTAAGTTTCCGATGTCTTTCGTGAATTTTAATGGTCCTGTTAGCTCGACGCTAGTAATGATTTTTTTTGAGAAAGCGACATGGAATCCTGCGGAAGAGGCAACAGATGATTCGACCATGGATCCAACTTGGCATTCAATGCCTGCCATTTCAGCTTGATGAGCGAGTTTTACAGCTGGATATATGCCGCCGCATTTCATTAGTTTTATATTCACTTTATCAGCTGCGTCTAATTTAATAATTTGGCGCATTTCACGAGAGCCTTTTAGTCCTTCATCAATCATAAGCGGAAGATCTGTTTTCGAACGAATATGAGCCATTGCGTCAATATCGTCTGCGACAACAGGCTGTTCAATCCAGTCGATGTTTAAATGTCCTAATGAACGAAGTGCTGTTAATGTGTTTGCGCTATTTTTCCAGCCTTGGTTTACATCAACGCGAATCGCGATATCATTTCCTACACGTTCACGTACAGCTTCAATTCGTTTTACATCTTCTTTTACATTCGTGCCGACTTTCATTTTGAAAGATTGGTAACCTTTCTTAATCATAGAGGCAGCTTCCTCAGCCATATTTTCTGGATCGGCGATACTTAGGACGTGAGTGACAGGAAACTCTTCATGATAGCGTCCGCCAATTAATTGATATACAGGTTGATTTAATTTTTTGCCCATTATATCAAAACAAGCGATATCAATCGCAGCTTTCGCAGTAGGAATACCATAAATTGTATTGTCCATCATATCGTGTATTTTTTCGATATTCATTGGATTTTTCCCAATTAGAGCAGGAGCTAGTGTATGTTTTAAAACATGGAAAGTACTTTCCCATGATTCACCTGTAACGTGATCATCAGCAACGCCTTCACCGTAACCGATAATGCCTTCATCTGTTTCCATTTTGACGATAATAGAAGGCATATCAGAATAAGAACCATAACTAATAACAAACGGATCGCGAAGTGGTAAACGAATTGCGTAAAGATGAATAGCTGTAATTTTCATTGAATAAAGACCCCTTCCTGTTTACAATGGTTTTGTACATTTGATATAGTTGACGTTAAATAGTCGTTAATTAATGATAAGGAGTTAGAGAAAATGATGATAAAAATTGCAGTTGTCGGTTCAAAAGAGTTTATGGAGAATCTTTTACCTATTGCTCATAAACTAGAAGAAATAGAGATTGATCCATATATTTACCTTCATCCGGCAGAATCTTCTGAACTATTAAAGCGTTTAAAACCTTGTGATGCTATCTTTTTCTCGGGTGCCCTACCTTATTATATGGCAAAAGAAATAAGAGAACAATTACCAATTCCAAGTGTATATTTGCAGCAAGACGAGACAACTGTCGCATCTTCACTCCTTTCTATAATATACCATCAAAGTATTCAACCTCATAAAATTTCAATTGATTTAGTAGATCGTTCGTTTATTACAAATGTGTTCCATGACATCGGTCTACAAGAAACGCCGCAAGTGATGGATTATGAAAATATGTTATGGAGTAATGATGAAATTAAGAGAATCATTGATTTTCATTTAGCTAAATATCAATCTGGAGAGGCTGATTTAGCTTTAACTAGTATTCACGCTGTCTACGATGAACTTCAAAAAATAGGGATTCCTTCAGAGCGTATGATAGATCCAACGCAATCAATTATACATGGGTTAAAAGATGCAAAAATAAAAGCTGAGTTAGCAAAAAGCCATTCAGCTACTGTTGGTGCTTGTATTATATCCTTTATAGAGTTACAAGAAAGCTCGCTCGAACAATTAAATGTAATTTCAAAAGAATTACGTGGTTCATTTAAACAAGTTGATAAAATGACTTTTATTTTGTATACAACTCGTGGTGATATTGAATTGAGTATAAAAACAAATACGATAGATCGTTTATTTATGAATATAGAAGACGCAGTATCTATTGGATTTGGTTACGGAAAAACAGTAAATGAAGCGGAACAAAATGCAAAAATCGCTCGAGGTTTCGCAAAGAATAATCCGATAGAAAGCTGCTTTTATATACTAACAAGTGATAAAGAATTATTTGGTCCGTTCCCGAAAGAACAGAGAGTACAAAGTTTAAAAAACGATAATCCTGAATTAATGAAAATAGCGAAGGAAACGAAGCTTAGTCCTGCAAACTTGTCAAAAATCATTCAGTTTAGTCAATCGCATCCATCATTGAAATTTACAGCGGCGGATCTTTCTGAGTACTTACAAGTGACTCGGCGATCGACGGAAAGGCTGTTAAAGAAATTAGTTGATTACAGATATGCCAATATTTGCGGCGAGGAAATGCCCTATCAACAAGGGCGCCCTCGTGCAATATATGAGCTAAATTTACCGTTGTATTCGTTTCAAAAATTTTAAGCTTCTAGTTGTGCTTTTTGCTTTTTCAGTAGGTCTGCTTTTTCAATATCAGATAGCTTCGTAATTGTGAAGCCAGTTATACCATAAATGATTGAGATAATAGGTACGATGAAATTCAATATAGCATAAGGAGCATATTCGAATGCACCGACTCCAAGTGTTGCGAGTATAAATACACCACATGTATTCCAAGGTACGAAAACAGAAGTTAATGTTCCACCATCTTCTAATGCTCTGGATAAATTTTTAGAATGTAGTCCTTTTTCTGTGTACGCATTTGCATACATTCTTGAAGGAACAACAATCGAAATATATTGTTCAGAGCAAGTAAGATTCGTTGCAAAGCAAGATGCGATGGTAGAAGCGATAAGTCCTTTTGATGATGTCGCTAATTTTAAAATTTGATTTACAATTGAGCGAAGAATGCCAGTATGTTCTAGTACTCCGCCGAAAGTCATAGCGACAATTGTCATAGAAACTGTATTCATCATAGAGCTTAAGCCACCACGGTTAAATAGTTCATCTACTAGCTTGTTTCCAGTGTCTATGACAAATCCACTTTGGAGTGCACCGACAGCTGATGAGACAGAGCCACCTTGAATAAAGACTTGTGATAAGAATCCTAAAATAACACCTACGAGAATAGCTGGTATAGCAGGGACTTTTTTAGCGACCAATACCATAACGACTACGGGTATAATTAATAGGAAAGGCGAAATAACAAAGTTTTGTTGCAATACTTGTAACGTTTGATCGATGCTTTTTGCATCGATATTGTTATCGCCGAAGCTTCTTCCTAAGAAAGCATAGACGATAAGAGTAATAATTAAACCTGGAATTGTAGTAAATAACATATGACGAATATGTGTGAATAAATCTGTATTTGTTAATCCCGCTGCTAAGTTTGTCGTGTCTGAAAGCGGTGACATTTTATCGCCAAAATAAGAACCGGAAATTATAGCGCCAGCAACCATTGGAGCTGGGATTCCCATACTTAGGCCAATTCCCATTCCAGCAACACCGATTGTTCCCATTGTAGACCAAGAGCTACCGATTGCTAATGCAACGATAGAACAAATAATTGTAATTGAAACTAAAAATAGTGATGGAGTTAAAAGTTTTAAGCCGTAATAAATCATAGTAGCGACGATTCCGCCGCCAATCCAAGCACCGATCGTTAAACCTACAAGAATAATGATAACGATAGCGGGTAATGCAAGGCGAATTCCTTTATACATCGATTCTTCAATGTCATTCCATTTGTAACCGTACCGCCAAGCGACGATCGAAGCAACGGTTGTACCGATAATAAGTGGGACGTGAGGGCTTTGTTCTAATACAACAATTGTAACCATCATAACTGCAACTGTAATGATAATAGGGATTATTGCTATGCCAAAAGGTATTTCTCTTTTCATAAACTGCCTCCTCATTATGTATGTTTGTATTTTTAGAATTGTCGCAAAATAGACGTTATTAAGTTATAATAACTAAAAATAGATGTAA
>NZ_JBFPJH010000177.1:0-6824 GCF_040838255.1 Bacillus sp. C30
AAATAAAGGTTTTTTTCCTTACATTCTAATAAATATTACATGCAATGCGCTCTCCTTTCGCTTGTACTTTCGCCTTCCTCATTAAAGGAATTTCAGCTCCTTCAACCTTGATACACGTATACATTTTAATACAATATATTAAAATCCGTATAAATCGTTATTATTTCGTCAAAATCCCCAAAAAATATTAACACTTAAAATACCCTCATATTTTGTTAAATTAACATTTTTTCCTTCTACATATATTTTTTGCTGAAACTCTTGTAATTGATAGACCTTATTACTTTTTCGTTTATAATCAATGGCTTTAAATTTCGCGACAGATATAAGCCAATTTCTAAACTTCCCACGTTTTTCATCATAACTACTAATGTTGTACCAAACGATTAATAAAATATCATCAACACATTCATCCACTAGCACCTTACTATGCGCCGTATCTAAAACACTGTGAACCACCTTATAAATTAAATCTCCATATCGATCAATTGCTGTATGTAATGCTAACATATCTTGTTTTCGAAGACCTTCTACTATTTCTATATCCTTCACCCTTATCACCACTCTTTACTCCATTCTCTATTCATTATATATACGAATGCATAGGGCGATTTTCTGACACTTTTACAAATATTTTCTAATTATTTTTATATTGTAGCAATGCTTAATTAAGTATCGCTTATGAAACAGGGATTATATTATCTCTCACGAATTTAATATACGAGCGAAAAACAGGAGGGATAACTATGTACCAAACTATTGAAGATTTTTTAACATCATGGACATACGAGGCTGAGTCTACTCAGAAGATGCTCGATGCATTAACCGATGAATCTTTATCACAAGAAATTGCACCTGGGCACTGGACTTTAGGGAGAGTCGCTTGGCATATCGTTACAGCACTTCCTGTTATGCTATCAGGGACAGGACTTAAGTTTGAAGGAGAAACGAAAGATTATCCTGTACCAACTTCAGCAAAAACAATTGCAGATGGGTATCTCAAAGTGAATACGGCTTTTATTGAAGCACTTCAAAGTGAGTGGACTGATAAAGACTTAGCTACTATTAATAACTTCTTTGGTCGTCCTATGCCGAATTCTATATTTTTAATGACACTCATCAATCATCAAAATCACCACCGCGGACAGATGACTGTTTTAATGCGTCAAGCTGGCTTAACAGTCCCTGGCGTTTATGGTCCTGCAAAAGAAGAATGGGCTGCCACTGGAATGGAAGCTCCCCAAATGTAACGACAGAAAAAGACAAGGTGTTTATGCACCTTGTCTTTTTCTGTAACTTGTTTCATGTGAAACTATTTTCTACTAAATGGTATTTTATGAGAAAATACGTTAAGATAAATTCATATTAATTGGAGGGAACTAAATTGAATACAAAAAACAAAAAAATAACAATAAGAACTCTCTTACTAACTTCTATCATTGGAGTTATCGGTGTATCTCTTTATTTCACAAGTTATGGTACCCCTTGGGGAAAACAAACAGCAATTGCTGAATCAAAAGAGTATATTACAAAATACTTTAATCTAGATACAAAAGTCAAAAATACTTCTTACGATTCTAAAATGGATAGCTATGCAATCGCCTTTGAATCAATTGAAGATGGAGAGTTTACTATCGAATATAAAGGTTCTAATAACTTTAACATTTCTCCAGGAGTGCAAGAGTATTTAAGCAAACACTATAAATTTACAGAGTAGTAACGAAGCATACATATACAAAAAAGAGTTGGTATAACGCCAACTCTTTTTTACGTATTCTTGTCATACTGTTATATCTTCCTTCTCTATATTTTTAATTCCGTAATATGCAATCGCAACTCCAATCGCTGCAAATGTGAATTGAAGAGGAAGAAACGTCGCTATAGGAAATATGGGCGGGTTATTAATTGCGATTAATACAACGATAATAGAAGAAACGATTGTAGCTGGCACAGAACGTTTACGCATCCCGAAATATAGAGGAATTAAGCTTATTCCTGCCGTGGCAATGGCTAAAGGAATAAGATTTATCCCTTCTTGAATCAATTGATCTACTGTGAATGAATTAGGAAGAATTGAAAAATAACTATCTATCCCAAAGAAAATTCCTACTACTAAAATGTTCGATAAAATAACTGTTATAAATGTTAATGTCGCTGTAATAGCCAACTTACTAGCCATCATTTTCTTTCGGTTAATTGGATAAGAAAACATGAGTAGTATTGTTTTACCTTTATATTCATCAATTATTAACTTGGCTATTAGTACGCCACCAAAAATAATAAATGTTGCTCTTACTAACGCACTAGCCATCGACAAAATTATCTGCGGATCCCTTATTTTTGGATCCCCTTCTATTTGAGCAACGTTACTAACGAAGATTAGTAGTGCCAGTATAACGATATTCGCAATAACCGCTCTCTTCACATACCATCCAAGCTTAAACTTCCTCAATTCTAGCTTCATAAGACGTAGCATGATAGTCCTCCTTTCATGTAAGCTACTGAAATTAACTTAAAATTGCAATTACTATTATTTTTTTCACTATTCATACCCCAGTTCGTTGTTGTTTTAAGCTTACTTCACGCCACATCAATTTTGTCGATTTTACGATATGAAAGATAACTAATAAAAATCCCTAATAAACAGAGCACTATTGGAATAGCGATAAAATTAAACATACTTACTTGACCGTTTCCAGAACCAACGTTACCATTAATTAGCATCCCAATTATTACTGCAGAAGTAATTGTTGTCGGTGTCGATTTTTTTCTCATCCCAAAAAATAAAGGAATTAAACTTATACCAGATATCATAAATGCACTTATAATAGTAGTTGGAACGCTAGCTATTAATTCGCCTATCGTAGCAGGCGTTTCAATCAGTCCGATCATTGGACTCACAAAATATACGAGCAAACTAATAATGAAAGTAGCAATAATCGTGCTCACAAAACAAAAACAAAAAACAATTGTTAATTTCGCCCTCATTAGCATTTTCCTTTGTAGCGGGTACATAAACGATAGTTGCATCGTTTTGTTCTTATACTCATCAATTACTAAACGTGATAAAAGGACTGAACTAAAAGTAATGAATGTTATCCTAATAAAAATGTTTATTAAAGCCATTTGTTGTGTGAAGTCAGAGAGTAGCAAATCTACCTCGCCTTTCACTCCCAACGCCATAAGATTTACTACAATAAAAATTGCTATAATACAAATTGCTACACTTTTAAAGTAACTAGATAATTGATGTTTTTTCCACTCTAGCTTCATTAATCTAAGCATACAAACCACGCCTCCATTCTTTATATAACTCTCTCTACGCTGCTAACATTCTAATTCCAGCAGTAACTACGCTTAACATTCCTATCACTAGTAGAATTAACAACCATTTCCGCTCTGGTTTCCTATAATAGAGAATTCCACTTATAAACATTACGATTAATCCACTTACCAGGTTCAGCCACAGTCCATTAAGCATGAATACCTTCTCCATCCATTACATTTAAGAAATACTCTTCTAAAGAACTATGTTTCTTATTAATACTTTCAATTTCTACATCGTTCATAATAAGTGCTTTTGAAATTGCCTGCTGCGTCACCGCCACTTCATAAACACGAATCATGTTTCCACTCATTATTTTGTAGTTTTTTATACCAAGTTTATCTTCTAAAATATAAGCTGCACGTTTTACGTCAGGAACAGTGATTTCAATGTACTCTGTTTGTTTTCCGTTAATACTCTTCATTGAAACTTCTTTTATTAGTTTTCCATTTTGAATCACACCGATTGTATCTGCCATTTGTTCCATCTCACCTAAAATGTGACTAGAAACTAATAACGTAATGCCATATTCTTTGCAAAGCATTTTAAATAAGTCTCGTAACTCTTTAATACCAATTGGATCTAAACCATTAATCGGTTCATCTAAAATGAGTAATTCTGGCTTTGTCATGATCGCCCTTGCAATACCAAGTCGTTGTTTCATTCCTAATGAAAAATCTTTTACTTTTTTATTATCTATACCGTGCAGTTTCACTAAATTTAAAGCATGATCAATTGCGTTTTTATCGTAATATCCCATATATTCACAATGTAATTCTAAGTTTTCCTTCGCCGTTAATTTATCATAAAAGATTGGATATTCAATAATTGTCCCCATTCTTTTTAATACTTCATAAGATGTGTTTGTTAACTTCTCACCGAAAATTTCAATATCACCGCTCGTCGGTTTTATTAAATTTGTAATCATTTTCATAATCGTTGTTTTACCTGCGCCGTTCGGTCCTAAAAAGCCGTAAATCTCTCCTTTTTTCACATGCATATTAACACTAGAAATAACTTCTTTCCCTTTAAACACTTTCGTTAACTGGTTCGTTTTTAATATATATGTCATGTCACTTTCCCCTTTCGCACTGCTCTATATTTCTATAATAGACAACGGAAATCTCTTTTTTCTTACCCGTTCCTTACAAATTCCTTACGTTCAAAAAAGCTTGTAGAATCTACTTCTCTACAAGCTAAAACTGCATCTTTGTTAATACAACTGTAAAAACCGTTTTTTCATACGGCTTACTAGAAAGATAAATTTCTCCATCCATCGCTTCCACAAGCCTTTTCGTAATCGTTAACCCTAGACCACTTCCTTGGTACAATCTATTTCTTGAATCTTCAAGTGTGTACATACGCTCAAACACTTTATCAATATGAGATTCATCAATTCCTTTTCCTTTATCCCATACGTCTATATACACACTCGTTTCATCATCTCTTAAAGTCATACCAATTGTCTTTCCATCGTCCCCATATGTAATCGCATTTGATATTAAATTATTCAATACCCTGCCTAATACTTCTACATTTCCAAGTGCATATATATTTCTTTCTGCTATATCGATATGGACATGAAAACCTTTCGTCGTCACTAAATCATAAAAAGATAAAATCTTCTCTCGGCAAACTTCATTCATATTTACTTTTGTCATCTCGATTGCTTTGTCACCGGATTCTAATTTTGCTAAATCAAAAAACTTATGAATCAGTTCCATCACTTCTAGTGTTTTTACATGCACCTTTTCGAGTAATATTTGCTGCTCTTTCTCATTTATCGTTTTATCCTTATTTAACATTTCGGTATATCCAAGAATAACTGTTAGTGGTGTTTTCAAATCATGTGAAATATTTGAAAGCATTTTTCTCATCGAAATTTCCACTTTCGCATGATCTGCATTCGTTTTCTGTTTTGCATCTAATAAATGATTAATCGCCACTAATAACTTTTGCAATTCTAGATCATCTGTCATAATTAATAGCTTCTCACCAGTTTGTTCTTTTACAATTCGATTTAACTTCTCATACGTGTAGCGTAAATTCCTACTACTATTTTTCCTAATTTTATATTGCACGTAAATAACGATAAGCAATATAATAATCACCACTGTTAAAAATACAACCATACTACATCACTTCCAACTTATAGCCGATGCCCCATAATGTTTTAATATATTCTGGATTAGATGGATCACTTTCAATTTTCTCACGTAATCTTCTCATATGAACATTAATAACATTATCATCACCATAATATTCTTCATTCCAAACAAGCGTATATATTTGTGCTTTCGTAAAAACACGATTTTGATTCTTCACGAATAGCTTTAAAATCTCAAATTCTTTTAAAGTAAGCTTAAGCTGTCTTCCCTTTTTCTCCACAGTAAAATTAATTGGGTCAATTATTAAATCACCAATCTGAATCGCCTCATCTTTTGATTCCACAGCCGAATACTTTGTAGACCTCCGAATACCCGCTTTTACACGTGCAGCTAGTTCAATCATAGAAAACGGCTTACAAATGTAATCATCTGCTCCAAGTCCTAATCCAACAGCTTTATCAACATCTGTATCTTTCGCTGACATCATTAAAATCGGAACGGCACTTTTTTCTCGAATGATTCGCACAACCTCTAAGCCATCTAACTTTGGCATCATAATATCGAGGATAATCAAATCAAATGAACCTTTTAAAAATGCGTTAACTCCTTCTTCTCCATCAGATGCGATTGTAACTTGAAAACCTTCTTTTACTAAATATGTTTCAACCATCTCTTGAATTGAGATGTCATCTTCAACTAATAAAATATGATGTGACATATTTCTATCCCCTTTTTTAACAAACATTAACAATTTAATTGTATCGTAACGAATGAATGCTGGAAAGAATTATATGAATTTTCAAACCAACTTCCCTTCCTTCCTTAACAATGATATGATGAAATTCACTACGATTGTTCATAATTAACTTTATATAAAGGAGACTTATCATGTCAGAAAACAAAAAAGTAAGCTTAGCTGATTTAATGCGCGAACAACTTGCGAAGAAAAAGCAAGGAAATGGAAACGGCTCAAATAATGGAAGTCAAAGTCAAGAAACGAAAAAATTACAAAACCAACAAACGAAGAAAACAAACAACCAACGTAGACGTACAGGTGTATAAATGAACGGGCAAAAACGATCTAACATTTCATCAGGTCTTGAAGTCGATATTGTATTAAAACAAGATCAACGTACAGGTAAGCTAACAAGAGGAATTGTAAAAGATATTTTAACGAACTCACCTTCACATCCGCACGGCATTAAAGTAAGATTGCAAGACGGACAGGTTGGCAGAGTACAAAATATTATTCAATAAGAAAAGGAGCTCATTTAAACTTGAGCTCCTTTTCTTATTTTCATTAACCTTTAATTTTTTCGATGAAAACTACTTTTAAATAGTCTCCCTCTTTAAATTGATCAATTGTACGGAAATCTTCTGGTAAAGAATGT
>NZ_JBFPJH010000178.1:0-6762 GCF_040838255.1 Bacillus sp. C30
CCTTCAAGTATTAATATTTTCCCCTTACTTTAAAGAGAAAAAAGTCGAATTTTATATGTAAGAAAAAAAGAGGAATTTGACAGAAAAGATAGAAAATTTTAAAGGTCGGAAATTGTTAGCTTGCTAACTAATTTCTATTAATTGATGTTGGAAGCGTTTTCGGTTGGTTTTAAGTATGGACCATTTAATCTATTTACAGGGGGATGAAGATATTATGAAACAAAAATCTATGGATACGCTAGCTGCACAAATGGAGGACTTTTTTCCGGTACGTGATGTAGATCATTTGGAATTTTACGTAGGGAATGCAAAGCAATCAAGTTATTATCTTGCGAGAGCGTTTGGATTCAAAATTGTAGCTTATTCTGGATTAGAAACAGGAAACCGTGAAAAGGTATCTTATGTTCTTGTGCAAAAAAATATGCGTTTTGTTGTGTCTGGAGCTTTAAGTAGTGATAGTCGTATTGCAGAGTTTGTAAAGACTCATGGTGATGGAGTGAAGGATGTGGCTTTACTTGTTGATGATGTTGATAAAGCATACTCTGAAGCTGTAAAACGTGGCGCTGTTGCGATTGCTCCTCCTGAAGAGTTAACAGATGAGGAAGGTACCTTGAAGAAAGCGGTTATTGGTACGTATGGTGATACAATTCATACGCTTGTAGAGCGTAAAAATTATAAAGGAACATTCATGCCAGGATTTCAAAAGGTAGAGTTCAATATTCCATTTGAAGAATCCGGTTTAATTGCTGTAGACCATGTCGTTGGTAACGTTGAGAAAATGGAAGAATGGGTTAGTTATTATGAGAACGTCATGGGATTTAAACAAATGATTCACTTTGATGATGACGATATTAGCACAGAGTATTCGGCATTAATGTCAAAAGTTATGACGAATGGAAGCCGTATTAAGTTTCCAATTAATGAACCAGCAGACGGAAAAAGAAAGTCACAAATTCAAGAATATCTAGAGTTCTATAACGGAGCGGGTGTACAGCATCTTGCTTTATTAACAAGTGACATTGTAAAAACAATTGAAGTGCTTCGTGCGAATGGCGTGGAGTTTTTAGATACGCCAGATACGTATTACGATGAGTTAACTGCACGAGTGGGGAAAATTGATGAAGAAATTGATAGATTAAAAGAATTGAAGATTCTAGTAGACCGTGACGAAGAAGGTTATTTATTACAAATCTTTACGAAACCAATTGTAGATCGTCCAACTCTATTTATTGAAATCATCCAACGTAAAGGTTCTCGTGGATTTGGCGAAGGGAACTTTAAAGCGTTATTCGAATCAATTGAAAGAGAACAAGAGCGTCGCGGAAATTTATAAAATTTGTATCCACCAGCAAGAGTTCCTTTGTTGGTGGAAATTTCATTTTCATAGGGAGGAATCACGATGAAATTTGTTACATTTCGTCTCCCATCGAAAGAAATGCGAGCTGGATGGCTTGAAGGTGACAAAGTAATCGACATGAATCTTGCGAGTGATGGACAATTACCTTCTTCTATGTTCGCCTTTTTAGAGAAAGCAGATGAGTATGTAGAAGTATTGCGTAATATTAAGAATCCTGAAAAGGGTATATATTCCTTAGAGGAAGTTCAATTAGCAGCGGCAATTCCTAATCCGAGTAGCATTCGAGATTTTTATGCATTTGAGCAGCATGTAAAAACAGCTCGCGGACGAAGAGGGCTAGATGTTGTACCTGAATGGTATGATATCCCGGTTTTTTATTTTACGAACCACCGTGCTGTTATTGGACCAGATGATTTTGTTATTGGTCCGAAGAAGTCTAAAAAGCTTGATTATGAGTTAGAGATTGCTTGCGTAATTGGGAAAGAAGGACGAAACATTTCTCGTGAACAAGCAGAGGAATATATTTTTGGTTACTGCATTATGAACGACTGGAGTGCAAGGGACTTACAAGCAACAGAAATGAAAGTGGGACTCGGTCCAGCGAAAGGAAAAGATTTTGCAACTTCATTAGGAGCGTATCTCGTTACGAAAGAGGAATTAGACGTTTATCGTAACGGTGATCGTTATGAGTTAGAGATGACTGCTCATGTAAATGGGCAACTGTTATCAAAAGGGAATTTCCAAGATATTTATTATGCATTCTCTGAAATGATTGAACGTGCTTCGGAAGATGTTACGTTATATCCAGGGGATGTTATCGGGTCTGGCACAGTAGGAACGGGCTGTATTTTGGAGCTTGGTACGGAAGAGTGGCTGCAAGATGGAGATGTTGTAGAGCTGTCGATTACTGGTTTAGGTACGTTACGTAATACGATCAAAAAAGAAATGGAAGCAGGTGATGGGCATGTTTTATCGTCACATGGGGGAGCTACCTCATAAACGACATGTACAATTTCGTAAAAAAGATGGATCGCTTTATCGTGAGCAGGTAATGGGGACAAAAGGTTTCTCTGGTACCCAGTCTATTTTGTATCATCATTATATGCCAACAGAAGTAGGGCATGCGGCATTATCGCATTCTTGTCAGTTACAGTATGAAGAGGATGTTACTCTTGCTCATCGCCACTTCCGTACGAAAGAAAATAAAAAAACTGGTGATGCAGTAAGCGGAAGAAACTTTATGCTTGGGAATGAGGATTTATTAATTGGAGTAGTGAGTCCAACAGAAAAAATGGATTATTTTTACCGTAATGGTGATGGCGATGAAATGTTATTTGTTCATTATGGAACAGGAAAAATTGAAACGATGTTTGGAACGATTCACTATAGAAAAGGTGATTATGTAACAATTCCAATTGGAACGATTTATCGTGTTATTCCAGATGAGGGAGAGACTAAGTTTCTTGTTGTAGAGGCAAATAGCCAAATTACAACACCAAGTCGCTATCGCAATGAATATGGGCAATTGTTAGAACATAGTCCGTTTTGTGAAAGAGATATGCGTGGACCGGAGAAATTGGAGACATATGATGAAAAAGGTGAGTTTGTCGTAATGACAAAGTCGAGAGGTTATATGCACAAGCATGTGTTAGGGCACCATCCGTTAGATGTTGTTGGATGGGATGGGTATTTATATCCGTGGGTCTTTAATGTGGAGGATTTTGAACCAATTACAGGTCGTATTCATCAGCCACCACCAGTACATCAAACATTCGAAGGGCATAATTTCGTCATTTGCTCTTTCGTACCGCGTTTATACGATTATCATCCAGAATCTATTCCGGCACCATATTATCATAGTAATGTGAATAGTGATGAAGTACTGTACTATGTAGAAGGTAATTTTATGAGCCGAAAAGGTGTAGAAGAAGGTTCTATTACGCTTCATCCAAGCGGGATCCCGCATGGGCCACATCCAGGGAAAACAGAAGCGAGTATAGGGAAGAAAGAGACACTTGAACTGGCTGTTATGATAGATACATTCCGTCCGCTTCGTATTGTAAAACAAGCACATGAGACGGAAGATGAAAAATATATGTATAGCTGGATTGAAGAGGGTTCATATACTGTGAAATAAGTAAAAAGAGGCATGCTCACTACGGGAGCATGCCTCTTTTATGGAATCGACATGTATAATAATACCAAAAAAAGTTATGGAAATATATAGATATGATTGTCTGAATCTTTTTATCGAAAGGATGATAAGAGTATAGTATGTATCTCGATAGTTTTCTGTTTATTTCGACAAAAGTATTGACTAAAAAACATACCGTGGGTAAAATGAAAAAAGTAAATTAAATTTTCAGAAAACTAAAATCATGGAGGAGCACAGTATGAAGCAAATTTTTCAAAAGAAGCCGATTTCAACGTTACTGCAAGAAAGTAAACAAAAGACATTATCGAGAACGTTAGGGGCACTTGATTTAACAATGCTTGGAATCGGAGCAATTGTTGGAACTGGTATTTTTGTTCTTACTGGCGTTGTAGCAGCGAAACATTCTGGACCAGCTATTATATTATCATTTGCTATAGCTGCATTAGCTTGTGCCTTTGCTGCATTTTGTTACGCTGAATTTGCTTCTTCAGTTCCTGTCTCAGGGAGTGTTTACACGTACACGTATGCGACGATGGGAGAAGTATTTGCATTCTTAATTGGATGGGATTTAATGCTCGAGTATTTATTAGCCACATCTGCTGTAGCTAATGGATGGTCAGCGTATTTTCAATCGTTATTAAAGGGATTTGGGATTCATATTCCGACCATTCTCTCCTCGGCCCCTGGTACTGGAAAGGGTGGAATAATTGATTTACCTGCAGTTCTAATTATTCTAGTTATGACGGTTCTTTTATCTAGAGGTGTTCGTGAAAGTGCACGTGTAAATAATATAATGGTATTTATTAAACTAGCAGTTGTTCTCATTTTTATCTTCGCCGGATTTAATTATGTAAAACCTGAAAATTGGACACCTTTTATGCCATTTGGGTTAGATGGTGTAATGGCTGGAGCAGCTACAGTTTTCTTCGCATTCATTGGATTTGATGCTGTATCAACAGCCGCAGAAGAAGTGAAGCGCCCACAACGCGATTTGCCGATTGGAATTATTGCATCGTTACTAGTTTGTACGGTTCTTTACATTGTTGTTTCACTTATTTTGACAGGGATTGTTCCATACGGTCAGTTGAATATATCAGATCCAGTTGCTTTCGCACTTCAATTTATTGGACAAGATAGTTTGGCGGGAGTGATATCAGTAGGAGCAATTACAGGAATTACAACTGTAATGCTAGTTATGATGTATGGGCAAGTTCGTGTTTCATATGCAATGAGCAGAGATGGATTGTTACCGAAGCGTCTTGCTAAAGTTCATCCGAAATTTAAAACACCATTTTTAAATACATGGACAACAGGTATTATTGCAGCACTTATTTCAGGATTAATAGATTTAAATGTTTTAGCACATCTTGTAAATATGGGAACTTTGTCAGCATTTGCACTTGTAGCTGTTGCTGTCATTGTGATGAGACGAACTCATCCTGATTTACCAAGGGCGTTTAAGGCGCCGCTCGTACCATTTTTACCAGCATTAACAGTTATCTTTTGCTTATATTTGATGCTTCAATTATCAGCGACAGCTTGGATTAGTTTTGGTGTTTGGATGGTTATCGGTATAGTAGTTTATTTCGCCTATAGTAGAAAGCGTAGTGTTTTAAATAATAGTAAAAAAGAAGAAGATGTAGCAAATTTATAAATGGAAAAATCCATTCTAATTCTGTTAGGATGGATTTTTATTTTGAAAATTTGCATTTTTCTGAATGTATTATAAGATAATTGTTGGCGAACTAAAGGGGTGAAAATGTGAAAAATACATGGCGTGAGCTAAGAGAGATGGATCGTAACGTATGGATTCGATTTATCGGTGAGACTTTGAACGGAATTGCGATGATGATGTTAATGCCTTTTTTTGCACTATATTTAAAAGATAAGGTAGATTCTTTATTACAAGTTGGGATTATTATGGCGCTTTCTCCAATTGCTGCAAGCTTTGGCTCGCTTATAGGCGGAAGAATAGCTGATATATATGGAAGAAAGCCAATTATGATATTTTCAATGGCGAGTAATGCGTTATTAATGCTCGGTTTTTTATTTATCGAAGGATTTATTCCATACGCTATTTTATCTATTTTTTTAGGGTTAAGTAATTCTTTATTTCATCCAGCAGCATCAGCGATGGTTGCAGATGTGACGGCGCCAGAAAAAAGAACAGAAGCATATGGTTTATTGCGAATGGGACACAATATTGGTGCTGCAATTGGACCGATAATGGGAGCATCAGTAGTTGTTTTATCAAAGAACCTCGTGTTTATTATTGCTTCATCCGCTATGTTGTTTTATGCGCTACTAGTGTTAGTACTTATTAAAGAAACAATGCCAAAAATTACGGATATGACGGAAAAAAATAAAGAGAAGGAATCCGGAGCAGTTTGGAAAATTTTAATGAGAGATAAGGCGTTAATGATTTATTTGTTAGCGGGGATCATTATTTCTATGGGGTTTTCTCAAACAGAAGGCATGTTACCGCTTCACTTTGATAACGAAATGAAGGATATTTTTGGAGTCAACAATCCATACCCATATTTAATGGCATTAAATGGTCTATTAGTTGTTTTATTTCAATTTCAAATTTCAAAATGGGCGACAGATAAACCTGTTGGAAAGACGATGCTATACGGTGCGTGTTTGTTCGGAATTGGTTTGTTTTTTATAGGATGGTTACCGAAGTGGTTTGGAGAATATGATACAAATGCTACAATTATTTTAATGACGTTAATGTTTGTTTATGCCATATATACGTTAGGCGAGATGATTATGTCGCCTATACAGATGACGTTTGTAGCGAATTTGGCCCCTGAGCATTTGAGAGGAACCTATATGGGGGCGGCGAGTTTGCAGTGGATTACAGGAAGTGCATTCGGTCCACTTCTTGGTGGTTTTTTATTGGATCGTTTGCTTGGTCACTACTTATTTACAATTTTAAGTGTAGGGTGTGTAGTTGCAGGCTTTGTATATGTTTCTTTAGATCGTCTTGTTGAGCAGAGGCAAAAAGATACGCCTACAAAACAGTCTTCTTAATAAAATGAAACTTTAATCAATGTTTTTTCACCCTCCACAAATGGTAGGGTAATATAGATGACATACACACAAAGTGGATTTCTACATATTTTAGGTACATAACTAGATTAGATAGCAATTTTGCTTTAAAGTTTAATTTTGTTTAGGTGTGTAGAAATTAAAGAGAAAAAGTGTAGAAAACCAATAAGTGGTGTCTTTTAATTATTTGTGGAAG
>NZ_JBFPJH010000179.1:0-6720 GCF_040838255.1 Bacillus sp. C30
CCCAAACGCCACTTTATAATCCGTTCTCTATTTTTTAAAACTTTGCAACAGAACCGGTGAAATTAGGGTGCGTTTTTAATACAAATACATATTTATTCTTGCCGTCAGCTAATCCAGCGACCAGGATTTCGCCTGTTTGTTTTAATGCACGAACAGTATCAGTCACAGTTCTTACAGAACAGTCAGCTTTATCTGCTAATGTCTCAGCAGAAATTTTGCATATGCCATTTCCTGAAAGCAAATAAATAATATAATCCATCACATCTTTTCGTTTAGATCGAGAAGGAAATAAACTTTCAAAACTTTGATTCGTATTATCGATACGTTTTCTAATAGCATCAATAATTTCATTTTTCTTTTGAGAGCTTAATCTGTTTTGTTGCATATATTTTTGAACATCTGCATTATAGGCAGTCAATTTTTTCATAAGGGCTCGTCTCCTCCGAAATAAAAAAGCAACAGTATGCCACAAAATGTAAGCAAACTGTTGCGGAGGAACCCTTATGTACGATAAAATGGGGTACATAAGAGTTACAGCAAGTGTTTGCCTAGCGTGAGTAGGCGGACGGTATAAAGGGTGCGTCAACACCTTTTATACACGCTGTGCTCTTTTATTTTTTTATTAGTTTAATTTTGAATTTTCGCGGTAACAAATTGGTCATAAATAACCAGAAATATGTTGCTATTTATAAATTTAGATATAGTACAAAACGGCGTAATATAGCTGTTTTGCACTGTTTTCGGAAATGAAAGTTTTATATATAACAGATGGAAGAAGTGTATGTGGCACGAAAAACGGTGGAGAAGAAAAATGTATTAAAAGATATGGCAGATAGTTATAAAGTCGTGATGAAAGATAGAGCGTTTTTAATTTTTTGTGCAGCAAGTATATGTACACTATCGTTAGAGTTTCAAATTAATAATTATTTAGGGATACGTTTACAGAGGGAATTTGAAACGGTGCACTTTTTCTTCGGGAATGGTTTTACATTCGATTTAACAGGTATTCGAATGCTCAGCTGGATATCGGCAGAGAATACAATTTTAGTTGTGTTATGTACAGCGCTTCTTATTAAAATGCTGAAAAGCTTCAACGATTTGAAAATTTTATATGTAGGTTTATTCATTTACACGATTGGATTTACAATACTCGGAACGAGCAATAGTTTATGGATCTTATTAATCGCAGGGCTTTTCCAAACTGTAGGAGAGATGATGTATGTGCCGGTTCGTCAATCTATAATGGCGGATATGGTGCCAAACGAGGCAAGAGGTTCATATATGGCGATTAACGAAATGGTCTTTCAAGTGGCAAAAATGAATGGGGCATTAGGTGTTATGCTAGGCTCGTTTATTGCATCTTGGGGCATGAGTGCTCTGTACTTTATTGTTGGTATGAGCAGTATTTTATTATTTATGAAGGCGATAGGGAAAGAGAAGTATCAGAATGAAGGAAATGTTTCTCAGATTGGATGAAACTATATAAAAGCGAACCAGTTATACTGGGACTCGCTTTTTATATAATTTTTAAAACGGATCAACTTCAGCTAAATCAGGATTGGCGTTAGGGTTTGTTAATAAGGTTTTCAGCTCACCTACTTCTGAGAGAGCGACGAGGATATAACCACTAATAAGGACGATGAGTCCGATGACTCGTAATGTTTGCAATTTAATGTCACGGCTATTTTTTTCTGAGTTGTTTTGGGGCGTTGCAGGCGGATTGTTGTTCATAATAGAGCTCCTATCTTTTTTATTTATATGTGCGAAATCATTATTAACTTATGGATAGGAATCGTATAGTCATTTTCACTATATGAGAAATGCCTACGAAAAGTGATTAGAAATTTTAGAACGAGAAAAGAGGCTGTTATGTGCAGCCTCTTTTCTCGTTAAAATGAAGAAATTCGTTTCTTCGTTTTTGGTACAATAATAAACTTTATCCAAAGTATGCCGATTACCATAATAATCAAAGCATGTAGTAATTGTCCTGTAGCAATGAGTATAACACTTGAAAATACAATGAGTTGAATACTTAGCAATATGAAAATTAAGCTAAGAAATTGACTCATTCGTTCTTCAGTATCAATTGGATATAATGCTACAATAATATTTCCTGAAAAATATTTCCACAGAGAACGAAGCTGCATAGAAATCATATATAGGATGATATAAGCGATAGCACCTTTTACGTATATATTCGGAACAAAATATAGGATAAAAGCACCGATTACCCCCAAGCGAATATATATACCGAAATAATCATTACCACGTAAAAATGCAAGTGTATGTAAATAGAAGAAAGTAGCTCGTTTTTTATGTAGTAAAGGTTCGATCCAATTTGTAAGCCATTTTCTGCCGTTTACTTGTTTTTTTAGCTGCGGAACATCGGTAAAGATGCTAGCGAATTGATAAAAGCGTATGTCCATTTTTTCTTCTTGCTCAATTATGTATTCCCACGGTATTCGCTTTGTGGGCTGTTTCTTCGTATATAGAAGTAGGAAAGCGAGAAGTAAGAGTAATCCACCTAATACAATTACATTTGCAGTATAAAATAGCATGTAAATGATCAGGGCGTTACAAGCAATACGAATGATAAACCATATGCTTTTTTCATGACTATCACGCCATATCCAATGTATGTATATGTTCCAGCTCTTTAGAATCATTAAAATTATAAAGATTGTACATAAAAAAGGTACGGTTAATTGTAATGATTGCATGGCAAGCGGTACGAGAATAAGAAACGTAAATAATAATGGGAAAAGCTGAATGATGTAATTATATAGAAGAGATTTTTTAAAATAAGATGTTAATTTCTCTTCTAATGCAAGTAAATAGACAGCGTCCGGTTTTTGAATAAATGTGCGAACTTGGCATCTCGTTATAATGAGTGTAAGTACGATCGTGATGAGTAATAAAGATATTCCTTTAGAAGGATCCGTTTTAAGAAACTTAGCGTAATAATATGCACCTACACATGAGACGAAGATGAAGCTATATAGTAAACCGTTAATCATACGTGCAAAGTATGTGATGGCATTTTGAATATGTTGTTGAAAGCGAGAGCTCCATAGTGATTCGATTGACATGTTTTTCACCTCTTTTTTCTATTATATATGTTTTATAAAGTAAAAAACGAGCAAATTGCGTTACGCAACTTGCTCGTTTTTCTTTTCTTTATTTTTTTTCTGATCACGATTCATTAATGGATAGAAGGCAAAGCCAATTCCGAATAAACCAATTCCGAGAAGAAATGTTTTTATATCGGATGCTCCTGTTTTAATAACCCATAGTGCATAGCAAAGTGCGATAACTGCGACTATACCATCTGTAATTCTTGCCCGCATTTCATTTTTATATGTTTCACCAGTTGCGACTAGTTTTAACTGGAAGATTGGTGAAACGAGATATGGAATGAGGTAGGCCAGTGTTGATACGGTAATAACGAATGTATAAGCTTCCGCAATTGTTCCTGATAATGTTGAGAATAAGAACACTTGCGACATAATGTTTGTTAATCGTAGTGAATGAATTGGACTTCCTTTTTTATTTGTTTTTGCGAAGAAGGAAGGGAAGAAACCTTCTTTTGCAGCTTGATAAGGTACTTCTGAGCTTAATAAAATCCAGCCTAATATTGAACCGAATAGGGAAGTAAGAGCAAGTAATGCCATAAGTTTCCCGCCGCCGTGACCCATTGCAGCGTTTAATGCATCTGCTAATGGACGTTCAGAAGCTTGTAATTTATCAACGTGAAGTACACCCATTGTTAAAATTGTAATTCCTAAGTAAATTGCAACTGTAATAAGTAATCCTGCAACAGTGGCGCGTTTTACCGTTTTTGGAGAGGTAGCTCGGTTTGATAAAAGAACGGCTGATTCAATCCCGATAAATGCCCAAAGCGTTGTAAGAGCCGCTAAATTCACTTGTGAAAGGAGGCCGTGTGATACGCCTTCTTTATCGATCATCGGTGTGTACCATTGTCCAAATTTTGAAGCTTCGAACGCAAATAACGTAACAATGATGAATAGAAGGAATCCAGTTACTTTCGTTGTTGTTGCTAGGAAGTTGAGCTTCCCAGCTCCGCTTACACCGTTTGTTAAAATTAAATGTGTGCCCCATAGTAAGACGGAACAAATAGTAAATGTAATGAGCTTTCCAACTTCTATATCGAACGAGCCGATTGAAAATAATAGTCGCGTATCTTTCATAATCGGGAAGAAGAGTGATAAATATCCCGCGAAAGATGTAATGATGGCAACGTTACTTGCCCAGTTTGCAACCCAATATCCCCACACCATGCTGAAACCAGCCATTTTCTTTCTTTTTGGTGTTGAGAATAAAGCATATGCATGACTTTGTGGTCCTGTCGTTAAATCAGGACGACGAATTGCTAAATTACCGAAAACAAGAGCTAGCATTAAAACACCAAACCCTGTTGTTAACCAAGCTAAAGTGACACCGAGTGGGCTTGCTGTTTGTGCTAACGTACTTGGCACCATGAAAATACCAGCGCCAACCATGTTACCGACAACGAAAGCTGTTAGTACCCAAAAGCCCCATTTTTTTTGTTGCATAGAAAATACCTCCAAAGTTAGTATAACCAAGTCAAGCGAGGAGATATGTATGTCTTCCTGATAAGGAAGAGAAGGTCCAAACAAAACAAAAAAAGCACGTAATCTGCCGCTACATGCTTTCTATCTTATAAGAAACCCACGACATACCTCTCGATAGCTCTCCACAAACGAAACGTTTGTGACAGTTCTGCACTTATTAAATGCAGACCCAGCAAGCGTGCATGGTGGACACGACTTACTTCGGCAATCATTCCTTTCTCATTTCTTCATCAATGCCACTACATCTCCTGAAATGATACTCTTAATGACTGCAACCTCTACCTCACCGAGATACGAATGAGGATTTATGTATTAAATTAACATGTTTAAGAGTAACAAATGTATTTTTATACGTCAATGGATATAGTAATAATCAGATTATAGAGAAGAGTTCGTTATTGGGGCTTGGAGGGTTTTAACTAAAAAGCAGCTGACCTAATTATTAGATCAGCTGCTACATATAAGATTAAACTAAGTTTAATACAGTTACTTTTTGACGAGTCATAGACTCAAGGCTCTTACGAATACCTTGTGCGCCCATACCTGAACCTTTTACACCGATGAATGGGAAGTGGTCAGGGCCGCGCTCTGTGCGTCCGTTAATTTGAACAGAACCAGTGTCGATTTTGTTAGCAATTGCAAATGCTTTGTTAATGTCTTTTGTGAAGACACTTGCTTGCAGACCGAACTCTGATTTGTTAGCAATTTCAATCGCTTGTTCGTCAGAAGAAACACGGATGATTGGAAGGATTGGGCCAAATGGCTCTTCCCAAGCAACTTTCATTTCTTCTGTTACGTTGTCGATTAATGTTGGATAAATTAGGTTGCGCTCACGTTTGTTACCGATAACGATTGTTGCACCTTTTTCAGCAGCATCGTCAATTAAACCTTGAACGAAGTCAGCAGATTTGTCGTCGATTAATGGAACGATTGTGCTGTTTTGTTCTGGAGATCCAACTGATAGTTCAGCTACTTGCTCTTTTAATAAGCCAGCTAGTTCGTCTGCTACATTTTCATGTACAAGTACACGCTTAATAGCTGTACAACGTTGACCTGAGTAAGAGAATGCACCGCTTACGATATGCTTTGCAGCTTCTTGTAAGTCTGCATCTTCACAAACGATACCAGGATCTTTACCACCAAGTTCTAATACAAGTGGAATCATCGCAGCTTTTTTCGCTAAATGTTTACCTGTATTTGTACCACCTGTGAACGATACCATATTTACGCCAGGATGTTCTACTAAGTAGTCACCAATTACAGAACCGCGTCCTGTAGCTACGTTTACAAGACCTTTTGGAAGGCCAGCTTTATGAAGTGCTTCAACCATTTTAACACCGCTAATTGCACCTTGAGTTGCTGGTTTGAAGATAACAGCGTTACCCATAATAAGTGCTGGTGCAAGTTTTGCAGCAGATAAGTTTACTGGGTAGTTAAATGGTGCAATTGCTAATACAACACCAAGTGGTGCGCGCTGAATAATCGCAAGTTTAGATTTAGATCCACCAGGGAAGCTATCACCCATCATGCTTTCACCGTGCATGTGAAGTGCTTCGTCAACTGTGTAACGAATTAAGTCAGCTGTACGAACGACTTCTTTTTGCGCATCTTTATAGCCTTTACCGACTTCTTTCATAATGATATCGGCAATTTCATCTTGCATATTTACGAGCTCATCAGCCCATTTATATAAATATTTTGCGCGATCTTGTAGAGAAGCTTCAGCCCATGATTTTTGAGCTTCTTTTGCAGATGCAATTGCTTCATCCACTTCTCCTCGAGTAATTGCTTGTACTTGCCCAATTACTTCGTGTAAGTATGGAGATGGAATGTCGATTGTTTGACCTGAAGAGCTTTCTCTCCATTCTCCGTTTAAATAAAATTTGTACGTATTGCTAGTTGTCATGATTAGTCCTCCTAAAATAGCAACTTGTAAGAGTGAGTATAAGGTGATTGTAGGTGGTTTAATAATATTTTTCAAATGAAATGTTTGTGAAAACGATTTCTTACTATTTTTTTATTTTGTATGCCCTTTCTTACAGAAGATTCTCTTATTTCAAACTGAATTATAAGTAGAATGCATCACTTTCATTTTTTGTGATAAAAG
>NZ_JBFPJH010000180.1:0-6714 GCF_040838255.1 Bacillus sp. C30
GGAGGAAAATATCGACATAGAGCTTTTAGCTCATGTAACGGTTCAGTAGTGTTATGAAAAGAAAAGAAGGGGTGCACGCGCATCCTTTTTTCTATGCGGATATGATGAAAGGGGTGGTATGATGGAATTAACATTAAATTCGACTGTATGTTTACACACGATTCAATTTCGAAAAGAGCAAAAGAACTATATTGTAAAAGATACGATTACAGGAGAGACATATGAAATGCCGCCACTTTGGATTGATGCACTAGCAATGATGCGTGACGGTTTTTTATTGGGAGAAATTGAGGAGAAATTAAAAGAAGAATATCCAGCAGAAGAAGTAAATATGGTAGCATTTACGAGGCAACTGTTAGAGCTAGAACTTGTCGAAATGGTAGATGGAGAAGAGATAGCTTGTACAAAGAAGAAAGATAAAGATTATTTAGCTTGGATACGACCAAGGGTGGAGCAATTCTTTTTTAACTTAAATAAAAAATATAAAAGCAAAGGTCAAAAGTGATCTTTGCTTTTTTTGTAGACCATGTTTAAAAAATAACAGCGAATGCCCTTGCGAAAGCACCGTCACTATTTTTAATTTTTAAAGGTGCTGCTGAGAAAAAGAATCGTTTCGCTTTAATGGCATCTAAGTTTGTTAAGTTTTCAATTAAGTAAATATTATTTCCTAACAGTATGTGATGAATCGGTGATGTTTCTGTCGTTACCTCATCAGGAGAAATAAAATCTAAACCGACAGATTTTACTTTTAATTGAACTAGTTCTTCAGCTAATTCTTCGGAAAGATAAAACGCTTCTTTCTCATAAGCTTCGGTATTCCATTTATTAGATAGATTGGAATGGAAAATGACAATATCGCCTTCTTTTATGTCGACAGTATGTAATACTTCCTTAGGTAATTTTCGCTCTTGAACATGAGTCACATCGATAAGAACAGCTTCGCCTACAAATTGATTTAGGGGTAATTGATCAATAGTGGTTGCGCCTGAAATGAAATGAGCAGGCGCATCACAATGCGTACCAACATGAACGACAGAATGAAAATTCGTAACTTGATAACCTGTTTCTTCAACGCTTGTAATGGCTTCTAGTTGGATTTTTGGTGTTCCAGGAAATTGAGACATATTATTTTCAAACGTTTGTGATAGATCAATTACTTTCATTTTACATACCTCCAATATATTTTTTTCAAATAATAAAAAGCCCATCCTTCATAATCAAGAAAGATGAGCTTTACATACTAGTTGAGTTTTATCTTCCAAAATGCAATGCATTTTGCAGGAATTAGCACCTATTCAGTTTGCATAAACTGAGGTTGCTGGGCTTCAAAGGACCGGTCCCTCTGCCTCTCTTGATAAAGGTTTATTCGATTTTAAATTCGGAATATTCGTGATATTTAAATTGTAATTCATTTCCTTTTTTCGCGCAATACAAATTAGGTGTTCACCCAAATAAAGTTGCTCGCATATTGTAGCTTATGTAAGTAGACTGTTGCGAAGGAGTGAGTGCAGTGACAGGGAATGTATTAAATTATTATGCCGGTGGAAATACAGCTAGAGGATTTCACAGCTTATACGAAGAGAATTTGAAGGGGCTAGACAGGTTGTTTATTTTAAAGGGAGGCCCAGGAACGGGAAAATCTTCTTTAATTAAGGCAATAGGTCGTGAATGGGTTGAAAAAGGATATGATATTGAACTTTTGCATTGTTCTTCTGATAATAAGTCAGTTGATGGGGTGATTATTCCGAAATTAAAAGTAGGAATTGTTGATGGAACATCACCGCATGTTATTGAGCCGAAAATGCCAGGAGTTATTGAAGAGTATATAAATTTAGGAGTTGCTTGGGACTCAGATAAATTAAGAAAGCAGAAGTTAGAAATTGAACGGTTTGTATTAGAAGCGGGCAAGGCTTTCAAATCTGCTTACGGATGTTTTAAAGAGGCGTTAGTTATACATGATGAGTGGGAGAAAATATATATTAATAACATTGATTTTAATAAAGCAAATGAACTAACAGAACAGCTAATTCAGAAATTATTTGCAGATAAAAAGGGAGAACAATCGATTGTGAAACATCGTTTTTTAGGAGCTGCTACACCGAAAGGAGCAGTTGATTTTGTTCCTAATTTAACAGAAGGATTACCACATCGTTATTTTATAAAAGGACGCCCGGGTTCTGGAAAATCAACAATGCTTAAAAAGTTATCGAAGGCAGCAGAAGAAAAAGGTTTTGACGTTGAAGTATATCATTGCGGGTTTGACCCGAATAGTCTTGATATGGTTATCGTAAGAGAATTAGGATTTGCAATTTTTGATAGTACCGCACCACATGAATATTTTCCAAGTCGCGAAGGTGATGAGATTATAGATATGTATACTCTTATTGTTAAACCAGGGACGGATGAGAAGTATGCTACAGAAATTCGTGACGTTTCCATTCAATATAAAGCAAAAATGAATGAGGCAATGTCTTTCTTAGCAAAAGCAAAATCAGTTCGTGATAAATTAGAACGAATTTATATTGCTGCTATGGATTTTTCAAAAGTGGATGCATATAAAGAGGAAATTCAAAAAGAGTTTGAACGAATTACTGCTACTGTAATTGAAAAGAAAAAATAAGTGCTTTATTGAGCTGTCAGAAATTGTCTGACAGCTGTTTTGGTATATAGTAAAATTAGTCGTATATTTGTCGAATTCCCAGGGAAATAATCAAAAAATGGAGATGGTATGAAATGAGAGAGAAAATTGAATTAGAACTAGAGCGAATTGAAAAAGAGAATGGTGTGAAAATTTTATTCGCTGTGGAATCAGGGAGTCGGGCGTGGGGGTTTCCATCGAAAGATAGTGATTATGATGTTAGGTTTGTTTATATACACCCTGTAGAATGGTATTTATCAATCCATGATAAGCGTGATGTAATCGAATATCCAATTAGTGATGATTTAGACATAAGTGGTTGGGATATTAAAAAGGCATTGCAACTATTCGCGAAGTCAAATCCAGCTTTACTTGAGTGGATTCGATCACCAATTTTTTATTCGAAAAACTCTAACTTTCCAGAGCAGCTTCAGCAAAAGAGTGAAAAGAATTTTGATCCAAAAGCAACGATATGTCATTACTTACATATGGCTTCGAAAAATTATCGTGAATTTTTGCAAGGTGAAAATGTAAAGTTGAAAAAGTACTTTTATGTATTACGTCCTATTTTAGCTTGTCAGTGGCTAGAAGAGAAAGGGACATTACCTCCAGTAGAATTTGACCGATTACTTATAGAACTATCTATAGAACGTAGTGTATTGAATGAGATTGAGAAGTTGTTAGTAAAGAAAAAAGCGGGTACGGAATTAGATGTTGGATTGAAAGTTCAGGCGTTAAATCAATTTTTAGAAGAACAAATTGATTATTATCAGCAATACGTGAAAGGGATTGAAAAGGGATTAGGGATTGATATTGAGAGTTTGAATACATTATTTCGAGATATGTTGTTTGAAGTATATGAAAAAGAGCACAAGTGAGTTTGTGCTCTTTTTTATCCCGCATTAACGGGCAGTAAGACTCCCACCTCAAGATTCGGCTGGAGCGAAGAAGTTAGGTGGGAGGTCAACTGCCCGTAAACGCCCGATTGGTGAGGGCTGATTAAAGTTTCACTTTATTTTGTAGGAATAAAGAAAACAGATATAGCTGCGATAAGACCTGCAAAGGAGAATAAGTAAAAATTCCACGCCAAGTCATATTGCATTGTCATAATAATACCGACAAGAATAGGGCCAGCAATCGCACCAACTCGGCCAAGTCCAAGTCCCCAGCCTAAGGAGGTAGCTCGTATATGTGATGGGAAGTATTGTGTTACATAAGCATTTAATATTTGAGTAATACCGACTGATCCAATTCCAGCAAGACCAATTAAAAGATAAATGATTGTAACAGATGGTTTAATTGTTAATAGTCCAATACATATGGCTGCCATAAGATAGGAGATACTAATAACAATTTTTGCTCCTATACGATCGGCAATCGCCCCAGCAAATAATGCACCGATAGCTGCAGTAATATTTAGTATAAGTAGAAATGATAAACTAGATCCAAGAGGGTATCCTGCCTGGCGCATCATCTGTGGTAGCCAAGTATTTAAACCGTATATTAAAAACATTCCCATTATATAAGTGAGCCAAAAAAGTAGTGTTGCTTTTATGTAATCTTTTGAGAATAATGTAAGAAATCCATTTTTCTTTTGTATATTAGATGGTGTTTCAGGAATTTCATCTTTTACATGGAATTCAATTTGAAAGCGATTAAGAATTTTATTCACTTCTTCTTGTCGATTTCGCGATAATAAAAATTGAATGGACTCAGGTAAATAACGAATAATGAAAGGAATGAGGAGTAGCGGAATCATTCCGATGCCAAACATAATTCTCCATCCGAAATCTTCTAGCATAAACATGGATAAAATAGCGCCTAACACGATACCTAAAGGATAGCCGGTAAACATAAGAGCATAAATAAAAGATTGCCGTTTTTTTGGTGAATATTCAACAGTAAGTGCTGAAGCCGTTGGGATAACACCGCCTAATCCGATTCCTCCGATAAATCGAGATAACCCAAATAATTCAGGAGAAGGAGCAATTGCAGCTAAGCCCATTGTGATAGAAAAAAGGGCTAAACAGCATATAAGTGTCCATTTTCGTCCAATTAGATCTGTAATGGTTCCAACTAGAATAGCACCAATAAACATCCCAAATAAAGCATAGCTGGCAATTGTTCCAGCGTGGGCTGGTGATAGTGCCCAGCTTTTGTCTTCTAGGAGCTTTGGCAGAACGGCGCCGTAAATACCTAAATCATATCCGTCAGCTAGAATGGCTAGCCAACAAATAAAAACAACAAGTTTTGTAATAGAACTTGAAAAGATAGTTTCTGTAGATTCTAGATGAGGTGGAGCAGAAGGTTGCATAGTATTCACTCCTTTTATTTGTAGATGAATATATTATTTTATTTAATGTTAATATTTTCCTGCGCATGTCGAAATTTATATGAAAAGGTGTCATGAAAAATAAAAAAGTTCAACAGGATTCCCGTTGAACTTCTTTGTTTTTTTATTCGTTATCAACTCGCTTTAATGGTTGATCTGCTGGACCTTCCATAACATCCCCATCAATTGAAAAACGGGAACCGTGACAAGGGCAATCCCAAGTACAATCACCGCTATTCCATTCAACTTCACAGCCGAGGTGTGTGCAAGTTGTATCGACGATATGTAATTTTCCTTCTTTATCTTTATAAGCACCTGCTCGTTTACCGTTGACATGTACAACAGAACCTTCGCCAACTTCAAGATTTTCTGGCTTACGTAATGCGGTTTCAATTTTTCCTTCAATTAAGTGTTTAGCAACATCAATGTTCTGAGAGAGGAAAGTTTTTATATCCGGATTTGCATGAAAGCGTGATGGTGCAAACAGTTCTTTATATGGGCTGTGGACTTTTAGAATGGAGTCCTTCAGTAAATGAGCTGCTGCAGTTCCAGTCGTCATTCCCCATTTACGATATCCAGTTGCCACAAATATATTTGGATTCCTTTCGTTAATATGTCCGATATAAGGGAGTTTATCTAGCGTGATTAAATCTTGCGCTGACCATCTATAAGGAATTTCATCTACTCCAAAAGTAGATTCAGCAAAGGAATATAGTGCATCATAATGAAGCATCGTATTAATTCCTTGGCCTGTTTTATGGCTCTCTCCGCCAATCAATATCAACTTTTCTCCATTGCTTGTCGTATAACGTATGGAGCGTTTTGGATCATCGATACTTAAATACATGCCCCCTGGATAATCCGTTTTTGCTTTTATTGCGAGGGCATAGGAGCGTTCTGCGTACATTCGCGTAAAGAAAAAGCTATTAGCATCATAAAAAGGAAAATGTGAACAAGAGACAATATATTTACAAGTGATGCGATGGTCACCCTTTGTAATAACTTGTGGATAATCTCCTTTTTCCACATCAATAGCTGTTGTTTGCTCATAAACTTTTCCACCCATTTCCACAAACTTTTCTAAAAGTGTTTTTAAATAAAGGAGGGGATGGAATTGCGCTTGATTTTTCATCACAAGTGCAGATTGTACGGGAATAGGAATCGACAGGGATTGAACATAGTCACAAGGAATATTTAATTTTTGATAGGCTTCATATTCTTTCGTTAAATTTCGCAGGCCATTATTGGTAGTTGTATATAAATACGAATCTTCATTTGTGAAATTACAGTCGATTTTATATGTTTGTACAGTCTTGTTTATGAATTGTAGAGCTTTACTATTTGATTCGTAGTAAAGCCTGGCTTTTTCAACACCAAAATTGTTTATTAATTCATCATAAATAAGATCATGTTGAGCTGTTACTTTTGCGGTTGTATGCCCAGTTGTTCCATTTAAAACAGAACCAGAATCAATTAAAACGACTTTCATTCCTTCTTTAGCGAGTAAATAGGCGGTGGTAATGCCTGTAATACCAGCTCCGATAACAGCAACTTCTGTCTTTATATTTTCGGATAAATGAGGAAAAGTAGGAAATTGAGTAGATTCAATCCAATAGGATGATGGTAACTGCGGAAATGTGTCATCTGTCATTTTGAAAACCTCCAAATTAGAACAATTTTCCTTTTAATATTTCCATATTATATGGAATTCATGTATGTTGTTTTCGTAGCGTTCTATTCTTAC
>NZ_JBFPJH010000181.1:0-6660 GCF_040838255.1 Bacillus sp. C30
TCACATCATATCTTATTTTTTTAATCTTCCTCTTATACATTCTAGAAAAATCATTATTATCCTGTTCAACATGTACCTCGAAACTATCTTCATTTAAATATAAAAACAGACATACTTATTTTAAGTACGTCTGTTTTCCAGATACTTATAACTCTCACTAATTAAAGTTTCTCTTTATCCTCGCACATGCCCTATTACTGTTATAATATCTATGTCTATATGTACACTAATAATATCTTCTATAATGTCCGTATATCCTTGACCTAAAGGTGTTCCGTAATGTAATAAAATTTCTTTTTTTTCATAAACTGACTTCGGTACTGTAAAAATAAATTTCCTCATATTCCGCTCATCAGCAGGCTCCAGTATTAAAACAATGCCATCCTCTTCAAACATATAATCACGCCTTCCAACAATCCATTCACTATGGCTCAAGTATTGCCTTGAAAGGATAGGTTTTAAACACCCTTTCTAACAATATATAACCATTTCATGATCAAATAGCTTATACGGCTTATACGGCTTATATGATTTCACCACAAATACAAAAAAACTCAAACCTTGAACTACCAAGAATTTGTGTTTTTTTGCATCTCATTCTTATATACCTTTATCAAGCTCATATAACCTACGATATTTCTCATTTTCTTTCAGTAGCTGTTCGTGACTACCTTGCATAGCGATTTGGCCACTATCAAGGAAAATAATTTCATCTACATGTTCAATTCCTACAAGATGATGTGTAATCCAAATAACAGTCTTTTCTTCTGTTGCAGAAAACATTGTTTCTATTAAGGCTAATTCCGTTTTAGGGTCTAAACCGATAGTTGGTTCATCAAGCACAATAATCGATGCTTCTTGCATAAGAGTTCTTGCAAATGCTACCCTTTGCCTTTCTCCGCCAGAAAACCTCTTTCCCATTTCATGCATTTTTGTTTGTAATCCATCAGGAAGAGAAGCAATGTGCGGTGCTAGCTGTGCTTTCTCTAAAGCTCTCCATATCTCTTCATCATTAGCCTCTGGTTTACCGATCCGCACATTATTTCCAATTGTCGTATCGAATAAATGTGGTTTTTGGTTTAATACAGAAATATATTTTGACAAAAAACCCGTACGAGCTTGTTCACCATTCAATATAACTTGCCCACTCACCGGACGTAGCGCCCCAGTTAACAGTTTTAGTAAAGTAGATTTTCCTGTTCCACTTCTACCTAAAATAGCAATTTTCTTTCCTGCCTTTATTTGCAATGATACATCTTTTAATACAGGTTCATTACTATCCGGATAATTATACGACACATTACTCAGTTCAATATCTATATGTTTTTGTGCAACGTAATCTTTATCTCCAGGTAACTCATTTCCATCTTGCAAAATGCTATCACTTTCTACGCTTTTAAGCCTATGAGCAGATTCTACATAAGATGGAATTCGATCAATAGCATCTGATATAGGGATAAGCGCATTTGTCACAGATAATGTCATTAATACGAACGCTGCAATAACTGTAGGTGCAATCTGTTCACTTGCTGCTTGATTTCCAGTCCACATAATCATTGAAATAACTACAATGCCGACTATTAAATGAATGATACTGTCTCGAATATGGTACCAGCGTTTCACTCTCTTTTCTGTCTTTAACAGCTGGACATTTTGCTCTACATATGCATTAATAAATTCATCTTTTCTACCACTCGCCTGCCAATCAGATAACCCAAATACAGCATCTGTCAATTGTTGATACAAACGATTTCTTCCTCGCTTCAAAGCAACATGATGTCGTTTCATCAAAAGTAGTGATACGAATGGGAGAAGAAAAACAATAACAGCTAACATACAAGCTGCGATAAGTGCAAATACTAAGTCAAATGCACCGATAACAATTACGAAAATGCTATATACAACTAACGCTAATATACTAGGGAATATTGTACGTAAATATAGATTCTGTAAATGTTCTATATCATCAGACAATACACCTAGTACATCACCAGTTTGAAATCGAGAGCGTAAAAATAACGCCTGTGGTTCTACAATTCTATATAGTTTTGTTCTCATTTTTTCTAAAATTCGTAGAACGACGTCATGCCCTACTAAACGCTCTAAATAATGAAAGACAGCTTGCCCTATACTAAACGCACGCGTTGCAACTATAGGAACATATACAGCCATTACATTTTCTGGTCTGAGAGCAGATTTAGAAATTAAATAACCTGAAATGAAAAGTAGCATCGCACCTGAACTAACTCCAAGAAGCCCGAGGAAAATAGTCAACGTCATTCTACCTTTATTTTGCTGTATATAAGGTTTAATCCAATTACTCATCGCTCTCCCCTCTCTTCCCTATGAAAATGTAATGTCTCATTCTTTAAAAGTTCTTCATATGTTCCACTTTCTTTAATTTCCCCTTTATTTAAAATAAGAATATGATCCATTTGCTTCATCCAATGCAGACGATGCGTTGCAAGAAATACTAACTTACCTTCAAACAGACGTAACATCGATTGCTTTATTTCAAATTCAGTTTCAATATCAAGATGTGCTGTAGGTTCATCTAATAAAATGATTGGCTTTTTACTTAAAAGTGCACGTGCCATAGCGACACGTTGTTCTTGTCCGCCACTAAGCATACGTCCACCTTCTCCAATTCTTTCGTACATCCCATGTGGTAATGATGCAACGAGCGAACGAAGACCAACTTCATTAATAACTCTCTCAACTTCTTCATCAATTGTATTCGTTTCATAGAAACAAATATTATCTTTTAATGAAAGCGGAAAAATATAAGGTTGCTGCGGAATATAAGCAATATTTTTTTGCCAATCTTCTTGAGTAGATTCACCAATTTCCACACCATTTACTAACATCTTCCCACCGGAAGGAGGTAGAAATCCTGCTAACACATCGATTAGCGTTGATTTCCCTGCCCCACTTTCACCAATAATGCCTATAGCACCGTTACCTTGCCAAGTAAAATCAATTCCCTCTAATATAGCCTTTTCAGATTCATCATTATTTACTTTTACATCTTGTAATTTCAAACTACTAGAAGAATTCCATACTATATCTACATTTGAATCTTTCTTTTCTATTTCTTTTTGTTTCTGTAAAATTTCTTCTATTTGCTCCATTGCAAGTTGTCCATCTAATGTAGCATGATAATTCGCTCCAACTTGCTTAATCGGCAGAAAATATTCCGGCGCTAAAATTAAAATCGTAAGAGCTGGCAACAGTATAATTGTCCCATCTATTAACCGTATCCCTAATCCAACTGCTACAAATGCAATTGATAAACTCGTAAAGAAATCTAATGCAAAAGAAGAAAGAAAAGCAACTCGCAAAGTACGCATCGTTGCTTTTCTATATCGTTTACTTACTTTTTCAATCTTTCCTTCGTGCTGTTTACTTTTCCCTAAATACTTTAATGTTTCTAATCCTTTTAACGTATCTACAAAATGATTAGAAAGTACACGATATGTCTCATATTGGCTATCCGCCATTTTCTGCGCTGCTAATCCTAGAAGGATCATAAATATGATCACAATTGGAATCGTTACAACTAAAATGATTCCAGACTTAATGTCCAGTGTTAAAACATATAGAACAATTAGCCCCGGTACGATACTACTTCTAATCATTTTAGGAATTGTTAATTCAATATATGTTTTAAATTTCTCAATACCTTCTATCGATAAAGTAACCAGATGACCAGTCCCATTCGTTTGGACAAATCTCGGCCCTAACGTAAAATATGCTTCTATTAACTGTTTACGTAATGCAAATCCTGTTTTTTCAGCGAAACGCTCAACCAATATTTGCGATGTTCGCACCAACATTTGGCGTGCTGCAAACGTGATCCCAAAATAAACAGTTTCATTTAGCACAGCTTGCACTGTTTCTCCATGAAATAAAAATGTGATTGCTCGTGCTAAAAATACTGTCTGCGCAATGATACTACACGCCTCTAAAATGCTAATAAGACTTAAAGTTACATATAAAACTCGGCTACCAGGATACGACGGAAGTCCTCTTTTTCTTTTCATTAGTACTCCAAATCTTTGTCTGACTTAACAGGTTGTCTAAATACATAGAAACTCCATATTTGACTACCGATAACAAACGGTAAAATAGCAAGAGAAAAATAGCTCATCAGTTTTAATGCATAAGGTCCTGATGCCGCATTATAAATTGTCAAATCATTTCCCGCTCCTAATGAGCTAATCATGACACGCGGGAACATACCGATGAACACACTTGCACTTAACAAAATGATTGTTAAACTCGTCATAAAGAAAGCCCAACCATCTCTTCTTCTTTTATTTAATAAAGTAGAAACAAATAGCGCTACAAAAGCTCCAATTGGAACCATTAGCCACTCTGAACCATGTGCGGTGAAAATATCTGTTTTCCATAACCCTACAGCTGCAAAAACAAGAAGTGTTATTAATGCAAAAGGTGCAATCTTTGTCGCGGCAATACGTGCGCGTTCTCGTAATTTTCCTGTTGTACGTATAGTAAGGAATTGCAAACCATGAACAATACATAGAAGAAGAAACATAACTCCCCCAAGTAACGCAAATGGGTGAAGTAATTTCATAAATCCGCCTACCATATTTTTACTTCCATCAATTGGTACACCTGTCATAAAGTTTGCGATTGCAACTCCCCAAAGTATAGGAGGTAGCAAACTTCCAATAAACATGCCCCAATCCCAGAAACTCTTCCATTTATGATTTTCTATTTTCGCACGGAATTTAAAGGAAACACCTCTTATAATTAATGCAAGAAGCATAAACACAAATGGAATATAAAACCCACTAAATAAAGTTGCATACCAGTGCGGGAATGCCGCAAACATAGCGCCACCAGCACAAACAAGCCATACTTCATTTGCGTGCCAAAACGGCCCAATTGTATTTAAATATATACGTTTTTCCAAATCGTTTTCCCCTAAAAACCTTGAAACAATTCCTACACCAAAATCGAAACCTTCAAGTACAAAGAAGCCAACGAATAAGGTTGAGATAATTAGAAACCACAACTCATTAAGAGATAACATACTCTTCCTCCTTATCAAATGGATCATGGCTTTGATAATCCTTTTTCGTTTTCTTATTCGCATGTCCTTTAATGATACGAACGAATAAGTAAACAGTAATTCCTCCAACAATTAAATATAGTGATGTGAATGAAACAAGAGAGAATAATACTTCTCCAAATGAAACGTTTGGAGATACAGCATCTTCTGTTTTCATAACACCGAAGACAACCCAAGGCTGACGTCCCATTTCAGTCATGATCCATCCTACTGTATTACCGATAAACGGTAGTGCAATTGCATATACCATTATTTTTAAATACCAAGGGTTTTCAGTTAAGCGATCTTTTCTTGATAAGAACCAGCCGTACATTCCTAAAAGAAGCATGAATGTTCCACTCATTACCATCGCTCTAAAACTCCAGAACATAGTATGTACTGGCGGAATATAATCTCCAGGTCCATATTTTTCTTCATATTGTTTTTGAATTTGGTTCATCCCTTCAACTTGACCGCTAAATTTATCGTATGACAATAGACTTAGCATATAAGGGATTTGAATTTCAAACGAATTTTCTTTCTTCTCTGTATCAATTTTTGCAAATACTGTAAATGGCGCTGGATCCTCACTCGTATTCCATAATGCTTCAGCTGCTGCCATTTTCATCGGATGTGTTTTAATTAAATTTTGTGCTTGTGCATGACCGAAAAATAATACCAATGCAGTTGTAATTGTTCCAACAACGATAGAAACTCGAAACGATTTTTTAAACACCGCAGTTTCTTGACCTTTTGATATTTTCCATGCACTTACACCTGCAATAAAGAATGCACCAGTTGCAATTGCCGCTGTAATTGTATGCGGGAATTGCACCCATAATTGTGGATTTTGAATAATCGCCCAAAAATCATTCATTTGCGCACGTCCATCTGCTGCCATTTCATATCCTACTGGGGCATGCATAAATGCACTTGCAGTTAAAATCCAAAATGCTGATAACATTGTTCCTATTGAGAGGAGCCAAATACATAAAAGGTGAACTCGCTTCGGAAGTTTATCCTCACCGAATACCCATAAACCTAGGAATGTAGACTCAATGAAAAATGCTAATAAACCTTCAATTGCAAGTGATGGTCCGAAAACATCACCAACAAAACGTGAATACGTTGACCAGTTCATACCAAACTGAAATTCTTGTAAAATACCTGTTACTACACCTACTGCGAAGTTAACAAGGAATATTTGTGTCCAAAACTTTGTCATCTTCTTATAAATTTCTTGTCCCTTTACCACATACAACGTTTGCATTAACGCAATGATAAAAGCTAAACCTATAGACAGCGGAACGAAAAAGTAATGAAAAATCGTTGTTGATGCAAATTGTATTCGTGCCAATTCGAGCGTTTCCATGCTAAAGTCACTTCCTTCATATTTTTTTATATCGTAATATCGATTGAATTGTATGAATTCACTTCATAACGAACAATTCAATCATGTGGAAATACAAAAAGATAAATTCGTTTATGTACTTTCTGAAAATATAGATTGTCAGTTTTTTAGATAATTACAAAAGAACTTTCTTCATACGATTTACCTTTTCACTATTTCAGTAGTGTTTTAT
>NZ_JBFPJH010000182.1:0-6609 GCF_040838255.1 Bacillus sp. C30
AATTATTATAATAGACTATGAGATGGTTATATAATTGAGACAAAAAAGGTAAGTACCTAGGTGGGGCCTAGGCGGTGTTTTCTTTTTACGGCTTAGATATAAAAACACCTACTCTTTTTTGCCAATATAGGGGATGGAGAGATTATCATGAGCAACATGCAGCAAAAAACAGACGTTATCTTAATTGGCGCAGGAATTATGAGCGCAACGTTAGGATCATTACTTAAAGAATTGGCACCTGAATGGGAAATTAAAGTATTTGAAAAACTCGCTAATGCCGGAGAAGAAAGTTCTAACGAATGGAATAATGCTGGTACAGGACATTCTGCGCTATGTGAGCTTAACTATACATCCGAAAAATCTGACGGGTCTATAGATATTGGTAAAGCTGTAAAAGTAAATGAGCAATTTCAACTTTCAAGACAATTTTGGGCTTATCTTGTAAAAAGAAACTTAATTCGTAATCCACAAGATTTTATTATGCCACTACCTCATATGAGTTTGGTGCAAGGGGAAAAAAATGTAGAGTTTCTAAAAAAACGTTTTGAAGCGCTTTCAAAAAACGCTCTATTCCAAGGAATGGAATTTTCTGATGCACCTGACACATTAAAAAAATGGCTTCCACTCATTATGGAAGGTCGTAATTCTAATGAACCTATGGCTGCAACGAAAATTGACTCTGGAACAGATGTTAACTTCGGTGCGTTAACGCGCATGTTATTTGATTACTTAAAAACTAAAAATGTTGAGCTAAACTACAAACATAGTGTTGAAAATATTAAACGCACGAAGAATGGTTTGTGGGAAGTAAAAGTACATGATATGAATAGTGGCAAAATCGAACATCATACTGCAAAATTCGTCTTTATCGGCGGCGGTGGCGGTAGTCTACCTCTACTTCAAAAGACTGGTATTCCTGAGTCAAAACATATTGGAGGATTCCCAGTAAGTGGACTATTTATGGTATGTAAAAACCAAAAAATTGTAGAGCAGCATCATGCAAAAGTATACGGAAAAGCTAAAGTTGGTGCTCCACCAATGTCTGTACCTCACCTTGATACGAGATATATAGACAATAAAAAAGCTTTACTGTTTGGACCATTTGCAGGCTTCTCACCTAAATTCTTAAAAACTGGCTCAAACCTTGATTTAATTGGTTCTGTAAAACCGAATAACGTCTTAACGATGTTAGCAGCCGGTGTAAAAGAAATGGGATTAACAAAATACTTAATCCAACAAGTTATGTTATCACACGAAAAGCGTATGGAAGAATTACGTGAGTTTATTCCGAACGCTAAAAGTGAAGATTGGGATACTGTCGTTGCTGGACAACGTGTGCAGGTAATTAAAGATACTGATGCAGGTGGTAAAGGAACACTTCAATTTGGTACAGAAGTTGTTAGTGCAAATGACGGATCAATCGCTGCGTTACTTGGTGCTTCTCCAGGTGCTTCTACTGCGGTTCACGTTATGCTTGAAGTATTAGAAAAATGCTTCCCAGAACGTATACTAGAATGGGAGCCAAAGATAAAAGAAATGGTCCCTTCTTACGGCGTGTCACTTACGGAAAATCCAAGACTGTTCCAAGAGCTTCACGCTTCAACAGGACGCACACTTGGGTTAAATGAAAAAGAAGCTGTTCACAATTAATGAATAGACTAAAAAAACGACATAATAAAAACGTCCGATATATTCGGACGTTTTTATTTTCTACTAGAAATTATACTTATCAATATTATCCTTCGTAAATACAACTCGTTCAGGAAGTACGATAATACCGTTTCCTTCTACCTCATAGTCATACCCTTGAATTGAGTTTGGTTCTACTCTCACTTTGCTGATTCCTTTCACTTCAAAGCTGTCCCCTACTTTTAACTTCTTCCCTTTTACAACAATTTCATTTGCAACATACGTTGCGAGGGCACCTTGTTGTTTAACATCCCATAAACCGAATTGTTGTACTGTTCCTCGTTTTACATAATCACGCATAACACTTGGTGTTGAAAATCCAGTTACGGCTACTTTTTTATCCATTTCCAAATTTCCAGCAGCTTACGCCATCGCTGGAAGTGCCGTTGCATCTGGACATATTAATGCGTTAATATCTGGATACCTTTTTAAAATAATCTCTCCTACTGATAAAGATTTTTGCGTATTATTTTCACCAGACTATTTATCCCGCATTAACGGGCAATAAGACTCCCACCTCAAAATTCGGCTGGAGCAAAGAAGTTAGGTGGGAGATCAACTGCCCGTAAACGCCCGATTGGTGAGAGCTAATAATCAGTGGGGATGAATAACCCCCCCCACTGATTAAAGTTTCACTTTATCGCTTCAACTGGAATAAACAAAATAACGAGCACATATGTTTAAGCAGTGGTCAATTGTTGAAAGGGATGAAGAGCATGTCACAGCTGAACTTTGAAGACAATTTGTTAACAAAAGTAGCTTGGTACTATTATAAAGATCAATTAACCCAGCAAGAAATTGCTTCACTTCTTCACATTTCAAGAAATAAAGTCGTTCGGTTGTTAGATAAAGCACGGACGGAAGGTGTCGTCACATTTCACGTAAAAGGTACTGGTTTGCACTGTTTAAGCATCGAACGTGATCTTATGAAAAAATTCCATCTAAAAGATGCTTTCGTTATTCCAACGCCAACTGAGGATTATGCATTTTCACTCGGAAAAGCTGCCGCACAATATTTAGAAACTCAATTGCAACAAGGTGATTTACTTGGGATTGGCTGGGGAGAGACGATAAGTAAAATGCTAGAAAACATTCATTTTGATAGCTCTATGAGTCTTTCAATCGTTACTCTTACAGGAGGCGTAAATCACTATATTCCAAGAAATCAAAGCTATTTAAACTACATGCAAGGCGATCTTCATATTATTCCTACCCCTTTTCTAACATCTACAAACGAAATGACACAAATTATTCTATCTGAACCGAGCGTGAAAGATATGCTTCACGTCGCTTCACTCGCTCATACAGCAGTAGTTGGCATTGGCAGCTTATCTCAAGACGCCACAATTGTGAAAGAAGAAAAATTAACACTACGTGAAATGACTTATATACGTAGTCAAAACGGGGCTGGAGATATTTTAGGGCAATTTTATAATACTGACGGAAAACAATTAGAACTTCCCCATCATAACCGTCTTATCGGCACACCACTCTCTGTTCTTCAAAATATGAAACATGTCGTTGGTGTAGCTGGCGGTACGGAAAAGATAGCTGCAATTTACGGCGCCTTAAAAGGAAAGTTCATTCATACATTAATTACCGATGAAGAAACTGCCCTCTCCTTATTAAGAAAGGAAGGTGACTCTCAATGTCTACTCTATTAGCTTACGACGCTGGTACAGGGAGCATTCGAGCAGTTCTTTTTGATTTAAACGGTAATCAACTTGCTGTTAGTCAAAAAGAATGGATTCATAAATCAGATAGTCGTTACCCTGGTTCTATGAATTTTGATGTAACTGAAAACTGGCAGCTCGTTCAACAATGTACGAAAGAGGTTCTTCAAAAAAGTAATACGTCCTCCTCTTCTATTAAAGGTATTAGTGCAACGAGTATGCGTGAAGGCTTTGTTTTATACGATAAAAACGGGCAGGAAATATGGGCTTGTGCAAATGTTGATGGCCGCGCGTCAGCGGAAGTTAGTGAACTAAAACAAATTCGTTCCGAAATTGAAAAGGATTTATATAAAAAATCTGGTCAAACTTTTTCATTAGGTGCTTTACCTCGCTTACTTTGGATTAAAAAACATGAACCAGACGTGTACAGGAGCATTCATTCTTTCACGATGTTAAACGATTGGATTTTATATAAATTGTGCGGCGTACTACAAATTGATCCTTCAAACGGATGTACGTCCGGTATATTCGATTTACAAAATAGAGCTTGGGATAACTGGGTTGCTGAGCAATGCGGTCTTACTCTAGCCTTTTCTCCAAAAGTAAATGAAGCTGGTACAGTTATCGGGAATATCACAAAACGAAGTGCTGAGTTAACAGGATTACATGAAGGAACACCGGTCGTTGCTGGCGGCGGAGATGCACAAATGGCATCGCTTGGAACTGGAGTTGTAAAGCCTGAACAAACATTTATATGCGGAGGCAGTTTTTGGCAACAAGAAGTAAATATAACAAAACCAGAAACTGATCCAAATGCGGCGATTCGTGTTAATTGCCACGTCATTCCTAACCTATGGCAATACGAAACAATTGCTTTCTTCCCTGGCCTTGTTATGAGGTGGTTTCGAGATGCCTTTTGCCATGAAGAAAAACGGCTCGCTGAAAAACTCGGTGTAGATGCTTATGAATTACTAGAAGAACAAGCGAAAGAAGTTCCTGTAGGCTCACATGGCATAATCCCCACTTTTTCAAATGTAATGAATTATATTTCTTGGCGACATGCTGCACCATCCTTTTTAAATTTAAGTTTAGATGCTGAAAAATGCGGTAAAAAAGAAATGTTCCGGGCAATAGAAGAAAATGCCGCCTTCGTTACATTCGGCAACTTGAAATTAATAGAGGCTCTCACAGGGAAATTTCCTTCTGAAGTGATTTTTGCTGGCGGCGCTGCTAAAGGAAAACTTTGGCCGCAAATTCTTTCAGACGTTCTTGGAATCCCAGTGAAAGTACCAGTTGTAAAAGAAGCGGCAGCTTTAGGAACTGCAATTGCTGCTGGGGTTGGTGCTGGCATATATTCATCTATGGCAGCGACTGCCGAACAGTTTGTACAGTGGGAAAAAACATTTGAGCCAGTCACTGAAAATCATGAACTATATAAGGAATTCTATGAAACATGGAAAACTGTGTATAACAGTCAGCTCGCTTTAGCCGATAAAGGGCTCACCTCACATATGTGGATTGCACCCGGTGCTCTGTAACACATTACATAAAGGAGTGAAATGTATGTTAAAAGCGAATGAAAATGATTTCTCCTATCGCTTCGGTGATAACGGGCCTAAATATTTAATACAAGGTCCAAATATCGATCTTGGCCTAGTCGTGATTCAGCCTGGGCAAGAGTTTCAAAATCACTATCATACAACGTGCGAAGAGGTCTTCTATGCGTTAGAAGGCGAAATAGATTTCTATGTGAATAACGAGAGAGTTCCGATCAAACAAGGGGATGTCTTGCAAGTTCGACCTCATGAATCCCATTATCTTATTAACCATTCTGATAAGCCTTTTAAAGCTGTTTTTATAAAGTCACCACATTTACCAAATAAAGATACTGTACAAACTGAAAATCCAACATTAACGAAGGAGTGATTCCTAATGACTTGGGGATTTAAAAATCGATTAAACACAATTTTACCTGACGGCAGAGCGGTTATGTTAGCGATAGATCACGGCTACTTTTTAGGGCCAATTCACGGACTTGAACAACCGTTAGAAACAGTTAAAAACTTGCTTCCATATACTGATTCCCTCTTTTTAACACGAGGCGTATTAAGTTCCTGTATTCCTGAAAACTGCAACACACCGATGGTTATGCGTGTATCAGGCGGGGCAACTGTAGTAGGCAAAGATTTAGCGAATGAAACAATTGTTACACCTGTGAAAGAAGCAGTAAAACAAAACGCAATTGGCGTCGGCGTTTCTGTCTTTGTTGGATCAGACTATGAAACACAAACTGTTTCAAATCTCGCAAACGTAGTCTCTGAAGCTCACGATTACGGCCTGCCAGTACTCGGTATTACCGCCGTTGCGAAAGAACTACAAAAACGTGAAGCTCGCTTTCTAGCACTCGCCTCCCGCGTATGTGTTGAAATGGGAGCTGATATTATTAAAACGTACTACTGCGAAGGATTCGAAAAAATCACAAGCACATGCCCTGCTCCAGTCGTAATCGCGGGCGGACCGAAACTAGATTCAATCGAAGACGCATTAAACATTACGTACAATGCGCTGCAAGAAGGCGCAATCGGAGTAGACATGGGCCGAAACATATGGCAATCCGAACATCCAACTGCGATGATTCAAGCGATTCATGGCATTGTAAAAAATAGATTGAATGTGAAAGAGGCGCTGGAACTATATAATGATGTGAAAAATTAATGTGAAAAGATGGACTATTTATTATAACGGGTTCAGTTAAGAGGAGTAAAACTTGTTTTGACACTCAAACTACACAAGGAAAAGGATGGCACTTGCCATCCTTTTTGACATACATTGAACTTTTACTGTTTTCAAGTTTCCTTCTTCGACTAACGAGCCAAAAATTTTAATCAACCTTTAACTTTATAGCTTTTGTAGCAATAAAAGTTTTAATATGCTTATCTAATATCCTTGTTCCACCAAAATCATCCTCGTAAAAACCCGTTATAACAAAACCAGCTTCAACTTGACCTTGGATTTGATCTTCTAGAGTATGTGCGTATTCTATTGTTTGATTTAAATTAATATAATCTTGAACTTCATCCTCTGGTAAATAATCCAATGTTGATGAAGGTATTGAATGTTTAACATCCAAAATACCTTTTTGTTCTTGGTTGTCATCAAAAATCCATAGTAAAGGATTTGTAAATCCAGAAATAAGAATACCTTTATTCTTTAAAACCCTTGAAATCTCATTCCATACAAGATGAAC
>NZ_JBFPJH010000183.1:0-6571 GCF_040838255.1 Bacillus sp. C30
AGCATGAACATCGTTGGACAGGATTTGTTTCATTATTATTATAAACCAGAGCAAAGGTTAGAACCTCTATCTTTTGATTTTCAAGATTACATGTTTATCTATGATGAACTGGAACAAAGTACAGAATATAAAACAGCAAAAGATTATTGGACAAGTAAGCTTCCTGACTTTCCGTTTGCGCCTTCTTTGCTGTTAAAAAAGGATCCGGCAGAGATTGCTACGCCTAAGTTCCAATCACTTAATAAGATCCTGGACAATGAAATATGGACAAAGCTACGAAAGTTAGCACAAGAGAAAGAAGTAACTCCTTCGGCTCTGCTTTGTACAATATATGGTGATGTATTGGCATATTGGAGTAATCAACGTCGATTGGCAATTAATTTGACTGTATTTAACCGTTATCCTGTTCATGAAGAAGTAGAGCAAATTGTGGGAGATTTCACTTCACTCATCTTGTTGGATGTTGATGTGAATCCAGATCAATCTTTCTTTACTAGAGTAAAAGAAACGCAATCTACTTTATTAGATGGTCTCGAACATCGCCATTACGATGGAGTTAATTTCATTCGAGATTTTACTCGATATCATCAAATGACGCCAAAAGCAGTTATGCCAATTGTTTTCACCTCGATGCTAGCAGGTGCGGGGGCTTTTGCTTGGGAACAACTTGGTTCACTTCGCCATATTCATGCTCGGACTCCACAAGTGCATTTGGATAATGTGGTAATTGAAAAAAATGGAGAGTTATTAATTAGCTGGAACTATGTTGAAGAATTGTTTGATGTTGATGTGATAGAAGCGATGTTTCACCAATTTGTTGACTTATTGGAACAATTAGTGAAACAAAGTGACGTAACATCTTTGCAGATGAAAGAGTTAGACCATGCTTTAATTGAGCAATACAATGAGACAACAGAAAAAATACCGTCGACTACTTTAAATCAATTATTTACAGACCAAGTAAAACGTACACCGGATGAAGTAGCAGTAGTTTTTGAACAAGACTACTTAACATACTCGGAGCTTCATAAGCGCTCCAATCAAGTTGCGCACTTTTTAAAAGAACAAGGAATTGGTCTAGGTGACAAGGTTGGTCTTTTAGCACAAAGACGAGTTGACACAATTGTTAATATGATAGGTATTTTAAAAGCAGGTGCCGCTTATGTTCCGATTGATCCCGACCATCCTTCAGATCGCCAAACATATATTTTAGAAAATAGCTCATGCAAACTTTTATTAGAACCTAGTCTTTATGCAGAAAACCGCTTGTCATTATACACAACAGAAGATATGCCTGCTATTGCTGGTCCGGAAGATCTTGCCTATATTATCTACACTTCAGGAAGTACAGGAAAACCGAAAGGAGTAATTATTACTCACCAAGCGGTTGCAAATACCATTCAAGATATTAATCAAAAATATCAGGTAAATGAAGATGATCGTATTATTGGTATTTCTTCTATGTGTTTTGACTTATCTGTATACGATATTTTCGGAACGTTAAGCACAGGTGCAATGTTGGTAATGATTCGTGACCCAAGAGACATGCAAGAATTAATCCGTACTGTCGAACGTAGAGGAATTACAATTTGGAATACAGTACCTGCAATTATGGATTTGGCATTAGATCAAGTAGGTTCTCATTTTGAACATTCTTCCTTGCGTTTAGTTTTACATAGTGGAGATTGGATTCCACTTTCTTTACCAGAAAAAATAAAACGACATTTTCCGATTGCGGAAGTAGTTTCACTCGGAGGAGCAACAGAAGCATCGATTTGGTCAATTTATTATCCGGTCAAACAGGTGGAATCGAATTGAAAAAGTATTCCATACGGGATTCCTTTGGCAAACCAAACGTATTATGTGTTGAACTATGAAAAGAAAATGTGCCCTGTTGGTGTAATTGGAGATTTATATATCGGGGGAGTGGGCCTTGCTAAAGGATATTTAAATGATGAACAGAAAACAAATGAAGCATTTGTATCACATCCTGATTTTGGTCTTATTTACAAGACAGGAGACTGTGGAAAAATGCATCCTGAGGGATATATTGAATTTTTAGGCCGCCAAGATTATCAAGTCAAAATTCAAGGATATCGAGTAGAGTTAGAAGAAATCGCCCATTGTCTTCTCACTTACAAACAAGTCGAACATGCAGTAGTGATTGATCAGACAGATGAGTATGGTATAAAATTTTTAGTCGCATATGTGGTAACTGAGAAAAATATTAGCACAACAAAACTTCGAAAGCATTTGCGAGATCACTTGCCAGGTTACATGATTCCTTCTTATTTTGTTTATTTGGAACAATTGCCCTTGACTCCAAACGGGAAATTAGATAGAAAAGCGCTCCCTACTCCGGAGAAACAAACAAATGAAGTATTTATTGCTCCAAAAACGGAAATGGAAAAAATATTAACTAGTGTTTGGCAAGAAGTACTCAAAGTAAATCGGATTGGAGTAAATGATCATTTCTTTGCCTTAGGTGGAGATTCGATAAAAGCGATTCAAGTTTCCGTCAGACTGTATAGACAAGGATTTGAGCTGGAGCCAAAAAATTTATTTTCATTTCCTATATTAGGAGACATGGTTCAATTTGTTAAAAAGCTTGATCATCTTCCAAATTCGCAAACAAGTGATGTAAACAAAATGAACGATAATAAAGTTACAGTACTAAATGTTAAAGATAAACAACTTAATCAACATACACTTATCAAAATACAAGAAAAAATGCCAGAAATAAAAATAGAACGTATTTACCCATTGGCACCTTTCCAGGAAGTTATTTATGAACATGCTGCGACTGAACCTGATACAAATGCATATTTCGAACAAACAATTTGGGCACTTGAGGGGGAGCTGGATATTAATCTCTTTATTCAGTGTTTCCAACAATTAGTTGATCGTCATGATTCTTTAAGAACGATAATTGTGCAAGATGAACAAGCACAACCTTGGCAAGCTGTTCTACATGATGTTCAAATGATTTCAGAGATAAAAAACTTGATTGAGATGACGAAACAAGAACAGCAAGAATTCCTAGACCAGTGGATGAATGAAAATTTAAGTCAAGGATTCAAAAATGATGAACTCATGACCCGTCTTTGTATATTCCAACTAGAAAATAACGAGCATAAGGTGGTTTGGAGTTCCCATCATCTATTATGTGATGGTTGGAGCGTCAGCATTTTGATAGACGAATTATTCCAGCTCTATGAAACAATAAATGCGGGAACTACGGCAGAGTTACCTATAGTGAAACCTTTTGAGACATTCATAGATTGGACTGTAGCACGAGATCATGAGAAAGCACGTCATTTTTGGCGGGATTATTTATCAGGATACAATCGGAAAATTAGTATTCCTAAAAAGAAAGTACCAACTCAAAGTGAAGGGTTAAATTTCACATTTATGGATTTAACATTAGATAAGGATTTGACTAATCAGTTACAGACATTTGTAACTAAAAACAATATAACTATGAATTCGGCATTACTAGCTGTATGGGGAATATTGCTTGGCAAATACAACGGAATGAGAGAAGTAGTATTACCTAATCTAGTATCAGTCAGACCTCCCGAAGTAGAAGGGATTGAAAATATGTTCGGTCTGTTCACAAATATTTTGCCTATCCGACTAGCATGGACAGAAACGCAATCTTTTGTGGACTTCCTGCAAAAAGTACAACTAGAAACATTGAAATGTAATGAGTATGCATACTATTCATTTGTTGATATACAAAAACAAAGTGAATTAAAAACTGAGTTGACTGACCATCTTTGGGTTTTTGAAAACTATCCGACTAACTCAGCTATCTTTTCTTCAAATGAAAACAGAAATTTTGCCATCACAGATTACGAAGTTGTTGATGAGCCTCATGTAAAGTATGGAATTATGTGCTTCCCTGAAGAGAAACTTACAATAAAGTTTGGATATGATCAAACCGTATATGAAGCGGAGAAAATACAGGAAATATTGAATCACATCCATCAGTTAATCAACATGATTCTTCAAAATCCAATACAGGCAATCGGTGATTACAAATTATAAAAAATGAAAAGGCGAGCAAGAACTCGCCTTTTTAAATAGAATAGGAGTAAACCAAATGACAAAAAACTTGCAGTTATCAGCCGAAGAGATGCGTCAGTTAGGATATCAAGCGGTGGACTTGATTGTTGATCATATGAATCATTTAAAAAGTAAACCAGTTTCGGAAACGATTGATAGTAATATTTTTAGAGACAAGCTAATTGAAACGATTCCAGAAAACGGATCCAATCCAAAAGAGTTACTTCATTTTCTTAATAACAATGTGTTTAATCAAATTACTCATGTGGATCATCCTCATTTTATGGCTTTTGTGCCAGGTCCTAATAATTATGTTGGTGTAATAGCAGATTTTTTAGCAAGTGGGTTTAATGTATTTCCTACAGCTTGGATAGTAGGTGCAGGTGCTGAACAAATTGAATTAACGACAATCAACTGGTTAAAATCAATGCTAGGATTCCCTGATTCAGCTGAAGGGCTATTTGTCAGTGGCGGTTCCATGGCTAATTTGACTGCACTTACTGTAGCGAGACAGGTCAAGCTGAATAATGACATAGAAAATGCGGTTGTGTATTTTTCTAACCAAACTCATTTTTCTGTAGATCGAGCACTTAAAGTATTAGGTTTTAAACATCATCAAATTTGCCGAATTGAAACAGATGAAGATTTAAGAATTTCAGTTAGTACTTTAAGAAAGCAAATAAAAGAAGATCGATTAAAAGGGAAAAAACCATTTTGTGTTATTGCTAATGCAGGGACAACGAATTGCGGAGCGGTGGACTCCCTCGATGAATTGGCTGATCTATGTGGTGATGAAGATGTATGGCTACACGCGGATGGTGCTTATGGGGCTGCAGCAATTCTCAGTGAAAAAGGAAGGGAGGTGTTAAGAGGAATTCATCGTGCTGATTCTTTGACGTTAGACCCGCATAAATGGCTTTTTCAGCCTTATGATGTTGGTTGTGTACTCATTCGCAATAGCCAATATTTAAGTAAAACGTTCCGTATGATCCCAGAGTATATTAAGGATACGGAAACTAATATAGAAGAAAAAGTGAATTTTGGGGAGCGTGGAATTGAACTTTCTCGTAGATTTAGGGCATTAAAGGTATGGCTTTCTTTTAAAGCATTTGGAGTCACAGCTTTTCGTGAGGCAATAGATCATGGCATTATGTTGGCTGAACAAGTTGAAGAGTTTTTAAGGAAAGAAAAAGATTGGGAAGTAGTAACACCTGCCCAATTAGGAATTGTTACTTTTCGTTATATTCCTTGTAAGCGAACGTCTACAGAAACAATTCATGAAATAAACAAAAAACTGGTGGAAGAAATTAATCAAAGAGGATTTGCTATGCTAAGTACGACTAAATTAAAAGAAAAAGTAGTAATTCGACTTTGCTCTATCAACCCGAGGACAACATTAGAAGAAATACTTCAAATCATGATGAGCATTAAGGCGTTGGCAGAGGAAATAAACACATCGCCTAAACATCTTATATCTGTTTCTCAACCTTGATATATTAGGTGAATTTTACATATTAATAGCCGATTCTAAATGAGAATCGGCTATTATACTATTTACGAGTGTTTTTCTTGTAAAGGGATTAAGCCTCAACCTTAGAGACTCTTTTGAAACCAGTCTTTACTGCTTGTACCATTTCGTTTACAGCGTAAATAGATACATTGGCATTTGGATTTAACCCTTCAAACCAGTGATAGGCATTTGGATATAAATGAAACTCGACATCAACACCAGCTTGCGCTAGTTTGCTTACATAGGTTAATGTTTCACTGCGGAATGGATCTAATTGACCAACAAATGTGTAAGTATATGGTAAATCACTATAATCCTCTGCTCGAGAAGGCGCTGCATAGACAGGGATTTGATCTGTTCCATACATTTCTCCTAAATACATTTTCCAACCAGCTTCATTTGCCTTTTGATTCCAAACAAATCCTTCTTTAATTTCATTCGCTGAAGGTGTATTATTTCGGTCATCAATCATTGGATAGAGTGGCATCTGTAAACAAATTGAAGGATATTTTCGATCTCGGGCTAATAATGATAATGCTGCTGTTAGTCCACCTCCAGCGCTTACTCCTGCAACCCCAATTCGATTCGAATCAATGTTTAATGACTTCGCATTATCAGCAATCCATTTTAAAGCTGAATAACAATCCTCAATTGGTGCTGGGTAAGGGTGTTCAGGTGCTAAGCGGTAGTCTACAGACACGACCACACAGCCAGCTTCTTTTGCAAACCTCATACAAGTATCATCGTTATCATCTATAGACCCTAAGATATAACCACCACCATGTATCCATAATAAGACAGGTAAAGGTTCATTATTTGATTTTGGACGATAAATTCTTAATGGTAACGGATTATCATCAGGTCCAACAATGACTTCATCTGTTAACGAAAGGGATTCATCAACAACGGTAGGTGGTCTCATTTGAGCTATTCCTTCTCTGATTGATTGCAAGTTTTCCGGGTGTAAATCGAGATTTGGAAACATCTCTAACC
>NZ_JBFPJH010000184.1:0-6516 GCF_040838255.1 Bacillus sp. C30
TTTGTTCATAAATAAGTTAACACTCCCTTTCTTTTTATTATATAGAAAAAGAAAAGGAGGCAGAAGTATTTTTTAAACAATTGATTTATTAGACACATTCGCTTCCGTTTTACGTTTTGAAATTACATAATAAAAAGCAATCCCTAATGATAGGATCAATATACAGCTCAGTACATAAAACGGGATCATCACCCCTGCTTTAGATACGCCTGCCGTAAACAACATTAATAATACAATTCGAATTCCTGTACCAATTAATCGAAATAAGCTGTCCACACGTCCCATTACTTCATTTGGAATTTCTTCCATCATCAATACATTTCTCGCCACTCTCGTTCCAGCATTTCCAATCGCATGAAAAATCGCTAGTCCATATAATAACATAATGGAAGGCTCAATAATCATTACGGTAATTGAAATTACATAAATGAACATCGTCATAACGATTGAAACTTCTGTTTTGACATATTTCATCATGATTGGAATACTTATTCCTGCAAGAACCGCTCCGACACCGTACATCATACCTTCAATTGCGTATACAGAGGCACTAACTTTGAGTATATCTGAAATATATACTGGGATTAAATAATTTGCCATCATGACACCGATAAACGGCATATAAGTCACTAGTAAAAACCAAAATAACTTAGGGCGCTTTTTCATAAAGTGAATTCCTTCGAACAATTGCTTCTTAAAGGTTACTTTCCCTTTTACTTCTTTTTTCTTTACATATGGTATACATAAGAACAAGAAAAATGCTCCTGCAAAAGTTAACATATCCACTAACAAGATCCATTTCAGAGAAATAATCTCAATTAAAAAGCTAGCAGCTGCACCTGAAATAACTTGCGTTAATTGTCCTTGTATTTCCATCGTGCCACTTAAACTTTTATAATGCTCTGATTTAAATATTTCTTGGTTAAATGCAAATATTGTGGGATAGAATAATAGATAATAGAAAGAACCTGCTATATAAATAATAATGTAATGAATAGAATTGTATGATTGCCCAGCAAATCCCCAAATAGCCATCATTCCTATAATGGCTATCCCGATACCTTCGTTACATAACAATAAAGATTTTCTTGAAAAACGATCTATGCTTTGCCCAATGAATGGTGTTAGTAAAAACATGATGAGAGTTGCAACGATAGAAATATACCCAAACGTTGTCTCTCCCCCACTTTCCTTAATCAATAGCCACGGAATCGTTATCATAACAATCCCAGAGCCAATAGCAGATAAACTATTGGCTCCTAGAATGTAGTACAAGCGAGAATCATAATAAAGAGAGGACATATCACTCAACTCCTAGTTGTTTTTTCACCTCTTTATATACGCTCATATATGCTTTTAATTCTTTAACTAAATCATGAATTAATGGTTTTGCATCTTCTCCAAGTTCACTATCTTGCACATGTAATCCATCAAGCACGACTTGTTTTGGAATTGCGTTTGCGTAAACGCCTCTAGCGACAGTGCGCATACTATTTAATGCGTTTATTCCCCCTTTACCTCCTCCAGCAACTGCTAGTAATGCGACAGGCTTATGGATGAATTCACTGCTACTTAAGTAGTCTAACGAATTTTTCAGCGCTCCGCTCATCGCGTTATGATATTCTGGTGTACATAGTACTACTCCATCCGCAGCTTTCACTAAAGCTTTTAATTTTTTTACTGCCTCTAATTCACGTTGTGATTCTTCTCCATTATATAAAGGCAATTCCGCTACTGCTAAATCGTATAACTCCCCTTCAAATTGCTCTGCAATATATTTTGCCACAACGCGAGTTCTACCGAATTTTCTTGGTGTACCGTTAATAACGACTAGTTTCATAATTATTTCTCCCCTTTGTTTTCAAGTTATATTTATATATTATCAGAAATTTCTATACAAAACACAGTAAAAAGAGGGAAAAACTTTCATTAAATAGTATGAGAAATAAAAAAAACTCATACTTTCGTATGAGTTTCACAAAACTAATATTTCCTATTTTTTCACAACCTCATGTCCACCGAATTGATTACGAAGTGCAGAAACCACTTTTCCGTGGAATGTATCATCTTCTTGTGAACGGTAGCGCATAAATAATGACATAGCGATAACTGGTGCCGCTGCTTGTAATTCAAGCGCAGTTTCAACAGTCCATTTCCCTTCTCCTGAAGAGTTCATTACACCTTTAATGCCATCAAGTTTTGGATCATCTGCAAATGCTTTTTCAGTTAAGTCCATTAACCAACCACGGATAACTGATCCGTTCGCCCATACTTTTGCAACATCTTCATAATTGAAATCAAAATCACTTTTATCTAGTACTTCAAATCCTTCAGCGATTGCTTGCATCATTCCGTATTCAATACCGTTATGAACCATTTTTAAGAAATGCCCACTACCGACGCGGCCTGCATATGAATAACCATTTTCTACTGCTAAATCTTTAAATAAAGGTTCTAGTTGATCATAAATTTCTTTTTCTCCACCAACCATTAAGCAAGCGCCGTATCTAGCTCCTTCTACACCGCCTGATGTACCGATATCTACATAATGTAAGCCAAAGCTTTTCGCTTCTTCAGCACGGCGTAACGTATCCTTATAGAATGAATTTCCGCCTTCAATAACGATATCGCCTTCCTCTAATAATGGATATACATCTTTTAGTACTGACTCGACAACTTCTCCTGCAGGTACCATTACCCAAATTGTACGAGGTGCTTCTAGTTCAGCAATCATTTCTTTTAACGTATGACGGGCAGTAATCCCTAATTCCCCTGCCTTTTCAACAAGCTCATTATTTACATCGTATACAACTACTTCATGCTTGTCTTCATGTAAGTGTTCAGCTAATGGGAATCCCATTTTTCCTAATCCAATTAAACCTAGTTTCATATTAATCAATCTCCCATTCTATACAAATATATTTAATAATGAAATTAGCCCAAGTGCTACAACAGATAATATTGTCTCCATTGCAGTCCATGTTAATAATGTTTCTTTCACAGTCATTCCGAAATACTCTTTAATCATCCAAAATCCTGAATCATTTACATGCGATAAAATTAATGACCCTGCTCCTGTTGCAAGTGCCAGTAACTCTACATTTACTCCTGGTGTACTTGCTGCAATCGGTGCTACAATTCCAGCTGCTGTCATCATAGAAACAGTAGCCGATCCCGTTGCAACTCGGATAAGTGCAGCAATTCCCCAACCTAATAATATCGGTGAAATATGCGATTCTTTCGCCATCTCCGCAATTGTAGTTCCAATCCCAGAATCTAATAACACTTTATTAAATGCGCCCCCTGCACCGATAACTAACAGTATGTTTGCAATCGGCCCTAAGCAATCGTTTGTAAATTGTAAGACTTTGTCTTTAGAAAATCCTTTTGCATAGCCAAGACTAAAGAAAGAATATATCGTTGCAATTAATAATGCGACTATTGGATCTCCAATAAAGTGCAATACTTGTGCAAGTTGACTCGTTTTGCTTAACGCTACTTCCGCAATGGATGCACCAAGCATAAGAAATACTGGAAGTAAAATAGTAAACAATGTATTTCCGAAACTAGGAAGTTCCTTCTTCTTATCTCTTTCAATAAATTGCTCCGCTATTTCTAATGGTACTTCTTTATGTATACGAGCACCGATCCATTTCCCGTAAAGCGGACCTGAAATTATTGCAGTTGGAAGTCCGACAATTAATGCATATAAAATTGTCTTCCCTACATCTGCTTTAAATATACCTACCGCTGCCATTGCTGCTGGATGCGGTGGAACAAGTCCGTGTACAACCGAAAGACCTGCTACTAGCGGAATTCCGATTGTAATAAGTGATACCCCTGTTTCTAACGCAATTGTAAATACTAACGGAATTAATAGTACAAATCCAACTTGGAAAAACACCGGAATCCCTACTAAAAATGCAACGAACATCATTGCCCAGTGAACACGCTTTTTCCCAAAACGTCCAATTAATGTGTTTGCAATTCGTTCAGCACCGCCAGACTCAGCCATCATTTTTCCAAGCATTGTTCCTAAAGCTAAAACAATCGCTAAAAACCCTAACGTATTACCAAGACCTAATTTAATAGAATCGATAATCCCCGGATGTTGTGGTGAAGTTCCAATTAAGGGCATCCCCATTGCTAGCCCAACTCCGATTGCTGTTAAAATTAACGCGACAAATGGATGCCATTTTACTACCGTAATTAGTAAAAGTAATATAACAACAGCCGCTAGTACGATCCCAACTACCATTTCTCCCAATCCCCCTATTGTTTACGTTGGAAAGCAGCTATACAATCAAATTCTTCTTTCAAACGATTGTAAAGTCGTTCATACATATAAAACATCTCTAAATATAAAGCCGTATTTTCTTTATTCGGTACATGGTGATGGACAATATCAATCCAATCCTTCACCTCTTCAAGAGAATCAATTTTCCCGATTGCATACAAAGCAAGTGCTGCTGCCCCAAGCGCAGATGCTTCATGACTTTCTGGAACAAGCAATTCTTTCCCCATCATGTCAGATAACATTTGTCTCCAAAATGCAGATTTCGCAAAGCCTCCTGAAACACGTATTTCAGTAAGTGGCCCTGTACAATCTCGAATGGCAAGTGCTACTGAATACACACTCATACAAACACCTTCCATAACTGCTCGTATGAAATGTTCACGTTTATGCTGAAGGTTTATCCCGAAGAATGTACCTCGAGCATTTGCATTCCAGTAGGGTGCACGTTCTCCAGATAGAAACGGTAAAAATAGTAATCCATCTGCTCCAGCTGGTACACTTTCTGCATACTTAATTAATAAATCATAAGGATCAATTCCAAGCTTTCTTGCTACCTCTTGCTCTGGGCTACCAAATTCATCACGTAACCATCTAAGTAATATTCCACCGTTATTCGTTGGTCCGCCGATCACCCAGTGCTCATCTGTTAATGCGTAACAAAAAGTTCTTCCTTTTTCATCTGTATTAACACTCGATGAAATTGTTCGAACCGCACCACTTGTCCCGATCGTAATTGCAGCTGAGCCAGGTGATATTGCACCGACACCTACATTTGCAAGAACACCATCACTTGCACCAATAACAACTGGAGTATCCTCACTAATACCCATCTTTTGTGCTAATTCCGGCTTCATTCCCGATAAAATATATGTAGTTGGTACAGGTGTTGATAATTGTTCTGGTGACATATTTAACATAGTTAAAACATCTTCATCCCAGTTTAATGTTTTTAAATTAAATAACCCTGTAGCAGATGCGATAGAATAATCAACTACATAGCGTGAAAATAATTGATAAATGACATACTCTTTAATGGAAATAAATTTATGAGCAGTTCTGAATAACTCCGTTTCTTCTTCTTTCATCCACAATAATTTAGAAAGTGGTGACATCGGATGAATTGGTGTACCAGTTCTTCTATAAATGTCATGACCATTCATTTGTTGTAATAGTTTTTCTGATTGCTTTGTGCTTCTATTATCTGCCCAAATAATAGAGCGCGTTAACGGCGCACCGTTTTCATCTACAGCAATTAAGGCATGCATCGCTGTACTAATCCCGATAGAAGAAATATCTTCCGGTGACACATTACCCTTTCCAATGGCAACGCTTACAGTTTTATATACAGCAGCACATATTACATCAGGATCTTGCTCAGCCCATCCGACCTTCGGTTGAATAATTGGATAATCAATTGCATGTGAAGCAACGACTTTTCCTTTTTCAGTGAATACAACCGTTTTCGTACTTGTGGTACCGATGTCAACCCCGATTACTCTCCCCCTTGTTTCCATGCGAACCTTCCCTTCGTTTCTAGCAAAATACGATCTAGTAAACCGTTTACATGAATTAGTATATAAAATATTTTTTCGTAAATCAAGTTATGAAAAGAAAATTTTTTTCAAACCAAAATGTACCTCTCATCTTCTTAATCATTCTCTTTATCTTTTTTAAATAACCTTTTTAATTTATCAAACATTCTTTCCCCTCCACCTAAAGATAATAATATATAAGTTCTCGTTTTCTTAGCTTGATCGACATAGGGCGTGGCTTCCTACTATCACTTTTTTACCTTGTAAATATATGTCCCATACTATAAAATCTAATAGTATTTATATTTTTCTGAAAAATCAAAACAAAATATGAATTTTATTGTATAATGTTGTAAAAAGATGTCGGAGGGATTTAATGTTATATAAAATATCTCAATTCACAATAAAACTTTCATCAATTCTTTTATCACTCTTACTATTACTAAATTTACCTTATTTATTTATCACTCAACAGGGATTCACTTTTCAACCAATTCATTTTTTTAATCAGATCGTTACTATGTTAAAACAGGTTTTCTCCCCTGAATCATTAGTAGTTATAGGATCAGACCCGAAATTTGGTCATTTCAAAAAGACACCATTATTTCCAACTGTTTTAGAACCCTACCTATATTCATTTACTGTATTATTTATAGCCTTTTTGCTTGCACTCTTTCTATCATCTAG
>NZ_JBFPJH010000185.1:0-6500 GCF_040838255.1 Bacillus sp. C30
AACTCATTCGTAAATTACTTATTAGACAGAGGTACCAATCTTTCAACCGAATACAGGATTCAAGGGGGTGACCGGTACCACTCTATCTACAAATATAAGTATCTCATATAACTAGATACTCAGGGGTTTATAGGTAAATCCCTTTCCTAAAAAACCTAACTTTATCATACGAGGGGGTGATAAACATGGCAGTTGAAACAATCGTAATGGATTTAACTTTACGCCTTGTATTAAACGGAGGATTAGACAAAAACGGTAAAACAGTTTTTAAGAACAAACAATTCAAACGTGTGAAAACAAATGCAGATTTAGGAAAAGTGCATGAAGTAGCACGTGCTCTTGCTTCACTACAACAATCATCACTTCACGCTGTACAACTTGTAAGCACGTCAGATCTTTCTAATCTATAATTAAAAAGGAGGGAATAAAACATGCAAGTACTAGAGTTAATTTTCGTGAAAGAAGATGGAAAAACAGTTGCCTTTTCTATCGAAAATCCCATCACACCAGTAAATGAACTAGTCGTAAATCAAGTAATGGATACCATTCTTGCTTCATCTGTATTTTCATCAATTAGTGAAAATACTCGTAAAAAAGGGGCTCGCCTCATAGAAAAAAACGTATCTGAAGTTCAGATCACTCCGTAAATCAAAAAGACGAATCTGCATTATTTTGCAGATTCGTCTTTTTTCTTCGGCATTTCAATTGGAATAAAAATGTTTGAAAAACCAACACAAACATACTTATAATTCTCTCCGCCTAAATCAAACTCTGTCGTATATGTTGAGAAGAAAATATAATCATTTCGCTTTGTATAATGCTCAATTAATAATCCAACTTGTGGTTCAACATACTTATTTGCTAATTTCTTTCCCGCCGATGCTAAGTCGCCAAGTATACCCTCTTTGTTTTCTTTCTCAACCTCTTCTAGCTTCTTACTCACATCATTACGCTTCATAAATTGTTTTGCTGCCCAATCCGTATATTCTCCCTTACCCGGATTACTATTTGCTAAATAAACTAAGAGAACAACAGCTAGAGCCATAATAATATACTTTTTCTTCATGCTATATCACCGCCTACTCTTTTCTATTTTCATATATATGTACAAGCGATGCAAATTAGAAAGACTATCATCTATTGATTGTAAACGAACCGTAAAAATTTACAATACGAAACAAAAGATTAATAGTTATTTTACATAATTCATATATAATTATATTCAGAATAACAATTTTTATAAGGGAGGATTTTAGAATCATGGATCATGAAAATGATATTTTTATTTCTAGTTCTACAATGATGCTCGAACCTTGCAAACACCCTTATTACCGGACAAAAATTATCGACAGTAGCGGAAACCCTCTGTACTCTTGCCAAACAGCTATCCAACTCATAAAGAAATCTTGTCTAACACATGTTCATTCTACTTATCAAGGTAGACGTCATGCAGTCCAAATAAACTTTAAGCTCAAACAAAATGTTCCAATTCCGATTAATCACGAAGAATATATTTGCGTTTTCCCAACAGAATCTCCTTCTTCTCCAAGCTGCATTTGGTTGTTCTATAATCATATAGATGAGATAGAGTTTTCCAAAAAAAATAACAAAGCTAACATTCATTTTTTTAACGGAACTACCATAACAATACAAATAGGTTCTCATAAGTTACAGCAACAATTTTTCAAATCTGGACATGTATTATCCCGAATGAACATGAAAGATTCATTACCTTAAAAAACCTCTTGCCACATTTACTGCCTTAAAGTAAATAGAATGGAACGCAATATTTCCTTTGCCTTCCATTCTACTTATTATTCTTATCCCCTTACACTATCTCTTATTTTCTCAAGTGCTTGTCGATATACCCATCTCACTTGATAGTACGTCATCCCCATTTCAGAAGCTATCTCTCCCATATTTTCCCCTGTAAAAAATCGCTCTGAAATGATATGCTTCTCCCTCTCATCTAAAACACTCATAAAATCCTTCGCCCTCGTTCCAGCATCTTCACACTCAAATCGTTCCTCATACTCGTCCGTGCATACATAGCGCTCTTGCACTACGCATCCTTTCTTCAACCTTTCCAATATATAACCACGTACCGTTACAACCGCATAAGCAGGAAAACTTCCTTTCTCCTCCTCATACTTTTCATACGCATGCCAAAGACCAATTAAACCACATTGATAATACTCTTCATAATCCTGATAAATATTTAACCTCTTTATTTGATTTACAATCATACCTTCATACAAAACAACCGTATCTGCAAAAGTCGCTGGCTTCACACAGTGCCCGTTTCTAAAAGGTATACCTCTTTAGTATTCCGCGGTACCTCTACAATATAAAATGAGAAAGGAAATTTCATTGTGGGTAATTTCAAATACTGCTGCCGTAATTTGAAATTACACTAGGCCGTATTTGAAATTCTAATAGGGGTAAAAATAAAAAAGGTTCCTCCTATACATTAGAAGCAACCTTTTGTTTATATATTGGCAAACTATATTACTCTTTAGCTACGCTTTTAAAAAATCTATCGATCGCATATAAACCAGTAGCTAAAATACAGCTTGTAACCCCAACAAATATATAAGGATTTTTATTCGGCATATATTCTACAGCTAACAACGTTACGACTAACATAAACAAAACATTTGCTAAAAACTTCTTAAGCATATTTATCTCTCCTTACAAAAAAAATGCAGCAATTATAAAAATAATTGCTGCATTTTTTTCTAGTGACGTAAAACATCAATATTATTGGAACATTCCTTTTACTGCGCCAAATCCAATAGTTAAGATAAAGAAGACAACCATAAGAATTGTTGCTTTCTTTTTGCTTAAACCAGCCGTAATTTGAAGACCTAACCATGTAATAACAAATCCCCAAATCGTGAACACTTCAATGCTATTTGCAATACCTTTTGCAACACCACCACTTGAAGCGAAAATCGGTCCTAAACCAGTGTACATTTCTTGGCCTGATCCGCCTAAAACAAGTGCTAATACTGTGTTTATTAATAAACCAAGTAATGAAATAATGCTTGAATACACACTAATCGTTAATAATTTCTTATAAGAAGTATCATTGCTCATTAACATCATTAATACTTTATACACTGCTGCGCTAATAAAGAAACCTATCGCCATACCAATAGCACCAAATACTGCACCCATACCAAACGACATTATAGGTGTAACGCTAATACCCAAATCCTTATTCATCTTAATCGCCTCAGGGGTTAAAGAGCCTACATAAGCAGCAAGTCCACCAACAACTGCTCCTAATAAAACAAGTATCCAAAACGCACCCCAAACCGCATTACTAGTCTTCATTCTCTCAAACTGTACACCAGGAGATATAATCATTCCAAATAATGACGGCTTCTCTCCACCAACTTTTTGCGTATTCAAATTCGCTTCCATCATAACGCCTCCTTCTATTTATATAACCCGTTCTAACGGGCGGTTCACATCCTCATGCAAGAGGATACGAACCGCCCACTAGAACGGTAATGTGTATTAGAGAGTTTTCTCTCTAATACACTAGTAAATTACTCATAACGAAGTGCTTCAATTGGATCTAATTTCGCAGCTTTGTTTGCTGGAATTAATCCGAAAATAATACCAAGTGTCATAGAGAACAATACGCCCCCAACGACAACTTCCCATGAAACGAGCGGTGGCCACTTCGCAAATGTGGAAACGATATATGCCCCGCCATACCCAAGACCAATTCCGATTAAGCCACCTAGAAGCGTTAACATAACTGCTTCAATTAAAAACTGTAATAAAATTTTACTACGCGTCGCTCCAAGTGCTTTACGTACTCCAATTTCACGCGTACGCTCCGTTACAGATACGAGCATAATGTTCATAACACCGATACCACCAACGACTAATGAAATACCAGCGATACCACCGATGATCATCGTCATGATATTAGTAACTTTAGAAACATTTTCTTGGAACTCTTTTAAATTCACCAGTTCATATTTACCTGGAATTTCACTTGGCTTACGACTATTTAGTACATCAACAGCTTGTTTCCCTGCTGATTCTAAATTGTCTACATTTTTAGATTGAATTGCTATACTTTGAATCTCATCTGTTCCGTATAAAACAGGCCATAAAGTAAGGGGAATTAACGCTTCTTCCATTTCAAATCCCATAAACTCATTATCAGATGTATACACACCAATAATTTGCATTGGCTGCCCCTTCATCTCAATAATTTGTCCAACTGGGTTTACGTCCTTAAATAACGTCTCTTCTGTTTTTGTACTAATCATCACAACGTTATTTGCATGAGAAATATCGGATTCATTTAAAGTACGTCCCTTTACGACCTTTACTTTATTAACCGCAAAATATTCATTATCAAGACCAATAACATTTAGATTTGCTTTTTTATCATTTACATCAAGTACCTCTGAATTCTGGTTTGTCGTAATAACGTGTGAAACATCTTTCACTTGTTTTACTTCCAAAATATCCTCTTCAGTTAACTTCGGTATTTGAAATCCACCTATAGCAAACTCATCATTAATATCTGGTTTAAATTGAATTGGCATAAGGTTATTACCACCAGAACCTGCGAATTTCGACTTCAGCATCGCTTCCCCGCCTTGCCCAATCGCAACGACAGTAATAATAGAACCAACACCAATAATAATACCGAGCATCGTAAGAGCTGAACGCAGTTTATGAGCTAAAATAGAAGATAGGGCAATTTTTATACTATCTAGTAAACTCATACTGCGCACCTTCTATCTTCTGTAATTTTCCCATCTCGCAGTACAATGCGGCGGGAAGAATACGCTGCTACCTCTTCTTCATGCGTAATCATAACAATCGTCGTACCTTCTGCATTGAGCTTCGTGAAAATATCCATAACTTGTGCACCAGACTTCGTATCAAGCGCACCTGTCGGCTCATCGGCCATAATGAACGTTGGATTATTTGCAATCGATCTTGCGATAGCTACACGTTGCTTCTGTCCACCTGATAATTCACTAGGTAAATGGTCTACTCTATCTGATAATCCAACTTTTCCAAGCGCTTCAAGAGCTCTTTGACGACGCTCTGCTTTCTTCACTCCACCGTAGATGAGCGGAAGTTCAACGTTTTCCACTGCGGAAAGACGCGGCAGCAAATTAAAGTGCTGGAATACAAAACCGATATATTCATTACGAATTAAAGCTAGTTTTGACTCGTCTGCTGTTAAGATATTCACATCATTCAACATATATTCACCTTCTGTCGGACGATCTAAACAACCGATAATATTCATAAGCGTTGATTTACCAGAACCAGACGGTCCCATAATAGAAACGAACTCACCGCTTTGAATTGTTAAACTAATACCATGTAAAATCGGCACTGCCAATTTTCCTTGATAATATGTTTTAGCAATATTATTTAACGTAATCATTTCTCTTTCACTTCCATTCCGTCATACACGTTGTCGGAAGGATTTTTAACCACCTTTTGCCCCACTGTTACGCCTTCAACAACCTCTGTCCAATCTCCATCATTCGCACCTTTTTTCACATTTTGTTTACGAAGCTTTCCTTTCTCTTCGATATAAACAAATGCATCTTCGCCTTTTTCTACAATGCTCTTACTTGGAACAGCAATCATCGTCTTATTCTCTAAATTTACTTGCAGAGAAACGTGATAACCTGGAGATAAACCATCTTGGCTATCAAGACTTGCTTTATATGTATATTGAGACATATTTTGAGTTCCCTCACCAGCAGCTTGAGCCATCTCTGCACTCGTTGGGAATTCACTTACTTCCGTAATCTTACCTGTCCACTTCTTCTTATTATTTGCTTTCGCAGTTACAGTGAACGTTTGATCTTTTTGAATTTGTGACTTTTGAAGCTCTGTTAAAGTCCCTTGAACCTGGAACGGGTCTTTAGAAGCAACTTGTAAAAATGCTTTCCCTTGACCACCTAATGCCTGAGATGAACTTTGCGCTGCATCCTTATCTAACTTCTGTACAACACCAGTAAAATTACTATAAATCGTAAGTTCTTTCTGTTTTTTACTTAACTCTTCTTTTTGTAACTTCCCTTTTTCTTTCTCAAGGTCAGTTGTCTTTTGTGCCATTTCTAACTCACTTACTTGCTCTTCCATTGGGTCTGTTACTTCTTTCCCAGCCCCACTATCTTTTACCTTCTTAATTTCTTTCTTCAATGAATCAATCTTCTTTTTCCCTTGATCGTAACGCATATCAGCCATCTTCTGATCAAGATCAGCTTGCTTCATTTGAAGATTAATTTCTTCATTATCATAAGAGAATAATTTCGTTCCCTTTTCTACCTCTTGTCCTTCTTTCACCGCAATATCTTTCACTTTTCCTTTAGTCGGATCCGCATAGAAACTTTCAATATTCCCTGGCTTCACTTGACCAGAAATTAATTTCGTATTATTAAGCTTACGCTCTGTCACTTTCTCAAAACTTACAGCATCTGTCTTCGCCGTACCTT
>NZ_JBFPJH010000186.1:0-6491 GCF_040838255.1 Bacillus sp. C30
TATTTATTTTGATTATACGTATCAATCTTTATTAAAGGAATAATATCGTGGATAATTGAATTTAAATCTAACATCTGCAAATCCGATTTCCTTGTATTACCGATTGAGAGAAATTCAGTAATAATAGAATTAGCACGGTCAAGTTCTTCAATCATTAAATTAAAGTACTTATTATGTTTCTCATAGGTGTGCTCTTCTTTTAATAACTGCAAAAATCCTCTTACTGTTGTCATTGGATTTCTAATCTCATGGCTGATACCTGCTGCCATTTGTCCTATTAAATCTATGTTGGATAACCTTTTCAATTCCTGCTCATATTGCTTTTTTTCCGTTATGTTTTTAAAAATACAACAAATACCATCATCATACGGGTATGCAATAACTTCGTGCCAATATTCATCAGAGATAGAAAAAAATTCGAAATGAACTGTAATTCGCTCTGACATTGCACGATGAAATTCCTTATACATAACTGCGTCGACGCTACTCGGGAAGACCTCCCATATATTCTTACCTAATACATCTTTTGCTGTTTTTCTTTGTGGAAAATATTGATGCTTATTTACGTACGTGAATTCCCATTTATTATTCAAAGTAAAGAATCCATCCGTAATAATTTCAATCACACTTGTAACTTTTTCATTAGCAGCAGCTAGTTCTCTCGTTCGCTCTTCCACCATGCTTTCAAGTTGATCCATATATAACAAGTTTGAAAACGTAGGAGCTGTGGCATCAACGATAGATTTTGCCAGTTGAATTCGGGAATTATCGTAATTGTGAGCTTTTCCCTCTTTGCCCACGACGATTACCCCTAATACTTCTCCCATTGAAACCAATGGAATCATCAGTAGACCCTTACTATCTATATTTTTTGTTTGAATAACCTCTTGGATCTTGGCTTCATAGCTTTTCTCCATCCAATCCGCTTCTGTCCAATCACAGTCCTTGCTTAACTTCGTTGTTTTAATCGTTGTTTTGTCTATCGGGTCTAAAAGGTGGGCAGCCATGTTTTTACTCTCTAAAATCTGTCCTAAGTAAAAAAAACATTTATCAAAACTCTCCTGTATCGAGGAACACATTGATAAATCACGGGTAACATCTAGTAACAGCTGCTTCTCGGCAATAAGGTTTTCCTTTTGTGTTAAATTATTTGCGTTTTGAATTGCGACCGCAGCCATATTTACATAAGCTTCAACACTTTGAATTTCTGAATCTGTTAAGTTCATTGGAGCTCCATAATCAAATAAAAAAACCAGACCAAATAACTCTTGCCCAAATGAGATAGGCAGGGCTAATAAGGACTTAATTTTGAACGCATCAACTGGTCTCGGATCCGGCCGATGATCCTTTGAGGTATCAGGGATATAGATGGTTTTTTTGGTTTCAATAACTTCTTTTTCCAGTAAGTCTATTTCAGGATCAATTACCTGAGTATCGAGCGTTACGCCATTTATGGTCTCTGGTTTCCCTGCAAACCCTCTAAATGTTCCATCTTCCTGGGGTAAATAAATTCCAACAGCGTTGCACCTAACAATCTCCTCTGATATCGCCATTGTTACACGCTGCAATACTTCACGTAGTTCTAATTTTGTATTTATTATTTTTGTTATATTCGCGAGCCTAGAATATCTCGTCTGATCACTTAACATTCACATAGCCTCCAAGTTATAGGCATAATAAAATAAACATGATAATATCAGTGAAAATCAAGACCAACCTGCCATTTTCAATTTTCTCCTGTATTCTTTTCTTACCCTTGTTTTACATAGAATACCTCACTTACTTATGATACGGTTCACCTTAATTAAAATGAAACAAACACTCATAAAATCGCTACACCCTATCCCCTCTAACTTTCAAAAGTTACACTGTTTCACTATCTCCATCCTTATCAACACTCGCCTCAAACTTATCAAGCAACGCACGCACTTCATCAGTTGATTTCGTGTTCATCAATTGATTTCTTAGTTCAGCAGCTCCAGGGAATCCTTTTACATAAATTTTGAAGAAGCGATGAAGCCCTGTGATTGAACGTGGTAGTACTTCTGCATATTGATCTTGAAGGTCAAGCTGCAGTCTTAGAAGATCAAGGTGTTCTTTACTGCTATGTTCTCTTGGCTCTTTTTCAAAGGCAAATGGATTTTTAAAGATACCTCGTCCGATCATAACGCCATCAATACCGTATTTTTCAGCAAGTTCCATTCCAGTTTGACGGTCAGGAATGTCTCCATTGATTGTTATTAGCGTATTTGGTGCGATACGGTCACGTAATTTTTTAATTTCCGGTATTAGTTCCCAGTGCGCATCTACTTGGCTCATTTCTTCTCTTGTACGTAAGTGAATAGAAAGGTTCGCAATATCTTGTTTGAAAATGTGCGTTAACCAATCTTCCCATTCGCTTAATTCTTTAAAGCCCAGTCGTGTTTTTACACTGACAGGTAGTCCACCCGCTTTTGCTGCTTGAATAAGTTCTGCCGCAACGTCTGGACGTAGAATAAGGCCACTACCTTTTCCTCTTGATGCTACATTCGGTACAGGGCAGCCCATATTAATATCGATACCTTTAAATCCTAACTCTGCCATACCAATACTCATTTGGCGGAAATATTCAGGAGTATCTCCCCAAATATGCGCGACTATCGGCTGTTCATCTTCTGTAAAAATTAAACGGCCACGTACACTTTTCATACCTTCTGGATGACAATAGCTATCCGAGTTTGTAAACTCTGTGAAAAATACATCTGGGCAACCAGCTTCACTTACTACGTGACGAAAAACAACATCTGTCACATCTTCCATTGGTGCAAGTACGAAAAATGGTCGTGGTAAATCATTCCAAAAATTATCTATCATTTCAAATTCAAATCCTCTCAATATGAATACAATTTCAAACTCTCAATTTAAAAATATAAAGCCAAATAGCAAAAGTACATTTGGACATTTATATTTTGTGAAAATCAGCAATATTCATTTTAACTAAAATCGTTGCTGAATGGTATTTTTATAAACCAAAAAGCAGATGGTATAGATTTTTTCTATATCAACTGCTTTTTTATTATACCAACTTAAGCCAAGCCACACACTCCACATGCGTAGTATGAGGGAACATATCAACAGGTTGTACTTCCTGCGTTTTATATCCGCCTTCTTCTAGTACTTTTAAGTCGCGTGCTAATGTTGCTGGGTTACATGATACGTATACGACGCGTTTTGGCTTCATGTCGATGATTGTGTTTAGTAATGCTTCGTCACAGCCTTTACGCGGTGGATCTACGACCATTGTGTCGGCGATTACGCCTTCTTTGTACCATTTAGGAATAACTACTTCTGCTTCTCCTACGCCAAATTCAGCGTTTGTCATGTTGTTTAGCGCTGCGTTTCGGTTTGCGTCTTCGATTGCTTCTGGAACAATTTCAACACCGTACACTTTTTTCGCTTTTTGCGCTAGGAATAAGGAGATTGATCCGATTCCGCAATAGGCATCAATTACTGTTTCGTTACCATCTAATTTTGCGTATTCTAACGTTTTATCGTATAGTACTTTCGTTTGTTCTGGGTTTACTTGATAGAATGAACGTGCTGAAATCGCAAATTTAATGTCACCGATAAAGTCATAAATATATTCTGATCCGTACAGTACTGTCGTTGTGTCTCCGAAGATTACGTTTGTACGCTTCGTGTTTACGTTTTGTACAATCGATTTTACTTCAGGGAATTTCGCAGCAATTTCTTCAATGATTGCTTTTTTGTTTGGCAATTCTGCTGTACGTGTAATGAAGACAAGCATAATTTCCCCTGTTACTTGTCCATAACGAGCCATTACGTGGCGAAGCGTTCCTTTGTTACGCTCTTCATTGTAAGCCGAAATACCGTGCTTTTCACAAATACGTTTTACTTCTTGAATTAATGTATCGTTTTCTTCCGCCTGAATTAAGCATGATTCCATATTAATGATGTCATGCGTTCCTTGACGATAGAAACCAGCTACAAGTCCACCTTCACGTTCTCCAATTGGCACTTGTGCTTTATTGCGGTATACCCACGGGTTTTTCATGCCAAGTACAGGATGAACAGGAACATCACTTAATCCACCGATGCGCTGCATAACGTCACGTACTTGTTTTTCTTTCGCTTTTAATTGTCCTTCATATGTTAAGTGCTGAAGTTGACAACCTCCGCACTCGTTGTACACGGGGCATTCTGCATCTTTACGATATGGACTTTCTTGATGAAGCTTCATTAAACGACCAAACGCGAAGTTTTTCTTCACTTTAATAATTTTAATTTGCGCTTCCTCACCTGGTAATCCGTTTTTTACGAAAATAGGATATCCCTTCACTTTCGCAACACCGGCACCATCATGTGTTAAATCTTCAAACACTACATCTATAAACTCGTTTTTTTCAACTGGTGGCGTCATTTTTATACTCATTTTCCGACCTCTCTTTTTCATAACACTGCGTTACATTTTATCATACTTATATGGTCTATTTCTATTGGAAGAAAAAAAGCTATTGACGATAGTTCTCTAGTAATGTTACGCTACTACTAATTTAATACGGACGACGTTACCTCATATATAGTCGATAATATGGATCGAGAGTTTCTACCCGGCAACCTTAAATTGCTGGACTATGGGGAAAACTAATGAATATTAGCCTATGTATAAAAAAGACTCCTATTGATTAGCTTTCTCTCATAGATGAAAGTGAATCCATAGGGGTCTTTTTTTATTTCCCAAAAAGGTCAGACATCTTACGTATGACATGAAACTTCCATTACTTTATTTTTAGTAATATAACGAGCGTTTTATGTAAAAACTTTATACGAACTTCTGAAAGGGGCAACTACATGCAATATGTAATGAGCATTATCGGTATTCTTGTCGTTTTAGGTTTATGCTTTGCTTTGTCAAACAATAGAAGTAAAATCAACTTCCGTGCAATTGCTATTATGATTAGTTTCCAAATTTTAATCGGTTGGTTTATGTTTGGCACAAAGATCGGACAGCAAATTATCATCTTCATTAGTAAAGTTTTCAACAAACTAATTAAACTTGGTACGACAGGTGTCGATTTTCTCTTTAATGGAATTCAAAGAGATTTTGTCTTTTTCTTAAACGTATTACTAATTATCGTATTTTTCTCAGCACTACTTTCTATCTTTAGTTATTTAGGTGTTTTACCATTCATCGTTCGTATTGTCGGCGGTGCACTTTCAAAAATTACTGGTTTACCACGCGTTGAATCATTCCACGCAGTAAATTCTGTATTCTTTGGTTCAAGTGAAGCGTTAATCGTTATTAAAAATGATTTACAACATTTTAATAAAAACCGTATGTTTATCATTTGTTGTTCTGCAATGAGCTCAGTTTCTGCCTCTGTAACAGCATCATACGTTATGATGTTAGATGCGAAATATGTATTAGCGGCTCTTCCGCTAAACTTATTCTCAAGCTTAATCGTTTGTTCATTATTAACACCAGTTGATACGAAAAAAGAAGACGAAGTGGTTCAAAAATTTGATAGAAACCTATTCGGAGATAGCCTTATCGGCGCTATGATTAACGGTGCGCTTGATGGTTTAAAAGTAGCTGGTATCGTTGCTGCGTTAATGATTGCCTTCATTGGTGTTATGGAAGTTGTAAACTACGTAATTAGCACTGCTTCAGGTGCAATGGGATATGCTGTTACTTTACAACAAATCTTCGGTTATATACTTTCTCCATTCGCATTCTTAATGGGTATTCCAACTCAAGATATTATCCCAGCTGGTGGTATTATGGGTACGAAGATTGTATTAAACGAGTTTGTAGCAATCCTTGATTTAAAAGGCGCTACTGCAACATTAGCTCCACGTACAGTTGGAATCGTTACAGTATTCTTAATTAGCTTCGCAAGTATTAGCCAAATTGGTGCGATTGTTGGTACAATCCGTGCCCTTTCTGAAAAACAAGGAAGCATCGTATCTAAATTTGGTTGGAAAATGCTATTTGCATCAACACTTGCTTCTATTTTATCTGCAACAATCGCTGGATTGTTTATTTAATAAAAAATCACCTTACTCTTTTAAGTAAGGTGATTTTTTTGATTCCTTATGAAATAGAACGGAATTCAATTACTTCCTCTTTACTAATAAGTTTTCCTTCGTGTATACCTTTTACTGAAATATCAATAATGGTTTTATCCTCTCCTTCAAGCTTACCCAAAGAAAATATATAAATTAAATTTTGTTCTTTTAGCATCCATTGCTTGCCATGCCAGGGCCCCGTTATCTTTTGTTCCAAAGATGTTTTTTCTTCTCCAACATACTGACATTCTCCAAACGAAGTTTTTACTATATTTTTCTCCGTATCAATTACTATATTTCGAAATAGCTCTAAGTTTTTACTTGAAACAATTGCTATCTCATGGTTACTTTTTTGTTTAAATTGCAGTTGATGTTAGACTAAAAAGTAGACACAGGTTAATATGATAAAAAATGAACTAAAT
>NZ_JBFPJH010000187.1:0-6485 GCF_040838255.1 Bacillus sp. C30
ATTTTTATGTTTTTGAAATCGTATGAGGGTATTAGGGTTGAGGTTTTCATCGTTAGTGTGCTGCTTATTTATATTCCGATTTTTATTTTATTCAAATTGTTTCATTATCTCATTCCAGCTGCGATGAAGGAGAGATTATAATATGTGGACGTATATAAAACGCGATAAAAGATTTTGGATAAGCATTGGGTTTCTTCTCATATTAGTTCTTTTGAGCATCGGAAATACGATATGGAATGGTGGGCACATTAGACAAGTTACACTGCAATATGACGCGGCTGGAAATCCAGAAGTACCACCGTTTTCACCTTCATTACAATTTTTACTCGGGACAGACCGGAAAGGATATGACCTGTTACATTTAGTTATTGAAGGCGCGAAGTGGACGATTGGTATATCTATTTTAATTGCGGCACTTAGAATGGTAATAGGTGTATTTTTTGGTGTTGTACTCGGAACGTACATAAAAAGAGGGTTTTCAAAAATCGAAGCATTTTTTGATAGTTTTACAGTTATTCCAACAGTTATGATTGCGTATTTCTTTCTCCAATCTGTGAATACCTTTGGAAGTGGAGAGGAAACAATAACTTTTTTTGAAAGGGCTTCGTTTCAAGTTGTATTACTTGTAATGCTTGTGATGCCAGTTATTGCACTGTATGTTGCGAAGGAAGTTCGTAAATTGAGAACCGAAGAATTCATTGAGGCTGCGTGTATATTAGGTGGATCAAAAAGACACATTGTTATAAAGCATCTTTTTCCGCATCTCTATATGACGTTTATACTTGTATTTCTTCAGCAATTTACGCAGACTCTTACTATTTTACTCCACTTAGGGTTACTGGAAGTATTCTTTGGCGGAACTGTTAAGTTTTTAGGACCGGTAGAAGAAATAGACTCTTACACACATGAATGGTCAGGTTTAATTGGAGTTTATTTTAGATCATTAACAGTTAATCCGTGGATTCCTCTCGTTCCAATTACATTTTTTGGACTTACTATCTTTTCAGGAAATATGATTGTAAAAAGTATAGAAGAGGCGATGATGAAAGTAAGGTTAGGCGGAGTGAGAAAGAAGACAGATGTAGAAAAGGAACAACCTGCTGTGCAGTCAAAAGAAGAGCTGTTTACGTTTAAGCATACGATTTGAAAATAAAGAAGAAGCAAGCATAATCAATGCTTGCTTCTTTTCTTTATTTTGTAGAAACTTCACCTTCAGCTGCTGTTTGAGGAATAAAGTATCCGATTATACCACCAATTATTGCTGGAACGATCCAGCCGATTCCTAAGTTATAAAAAGGAATTGTGTGTACGATATTAGCGATAAAACTTGGTATCATTCCCACATTATCAAGTGCATGAATACAGCTAATAAGGAATGCTGCAATCATCGCTCCGATATAGACAGAAGGTTTACGTTTCGTATATTTATCAATAAAGGATACGAAAATTAAAATGATTGTAATTGGATATAAAATAATTAATACAGGTAATGTAATTTTGATTAATAAACTTAATCCTAAGTTTGAAATAACGAAGCTAAAAATACAAACGTATAGTACAAGCTTCTTATATGAAACATTTGTTAATACTGTTGTGAAATAGTTGGCGAATGCACTTACAACACCGATTGCAGTCGTTAAACAAGCAAAGATAATTGCGATACTTAATAAAACATTACCGCTTGTCCCAAAAAATTGATACATAACAGTTGCTAATAGCTGACCGCCATTTTCGAATTGTCCTAAGTTTCCGTTTGAAGCGCCAATATAACCGAGTAAGAAATAAACAATTGTTAAGAAAAGGGCAGCAATGCTTCCGCAAATAATTGTATATTTTGCAATGGATTTCTTATCTTGTATACCGTTTTGACGAATTGCATTTACAACAATTGTTGATAATACGAGAGCTCCGATTGCATCTAATGTTAAAAAGCCTTCGAGAAATCCTTTGAAAAATGGAATTTCTTTATAGTCACCGATAGGTTCTGCAAATGATCCTGGTGAAAGAATCGCTTTTGTTGCCATAATTGCAATAATTCCAAGCAAAATTGGCGTTAATATTTTTCCGATATGATCTACTAATTTGGATGGATTTAACGATAAGAAGTAGACGACTATAAAGAAAATCGCACTAAAAACTAACATAGAGTACCATTGATCTGGGAAAAGTGGTGCAATCCCAATTTCATAAGATACAGTTCCAGTTCGTGGAATAACAAATAGTGGGCCGATGGAAAGATAAATAATGATAGCGAATACTGCTGCGAATTTTGGGTGAACACGGCTCGCTAAAGTATTAAAACTACCACCAGCAAGGGCAACAGCGACGATAGCTAGTAAAGATAAACCGACATCTGTAATAATAAATCCTGTAATGGAAACCCACATATTTTCTCCGGAAGAAAGACCGAGAAGAGGCGGGAAAATCATATTACCAGCACCGAAGAAAACTGCGAATAGTAATAAACTAATCGAAAGTATTTGCGCTGGTTTTAAAGTTGTACGCATATAAAGAAAAGCCTCCTAATGAGCGTTTTTTTGTCGAAAATTCAAATAATTTGTCGATTGACTGTTATTATTTTAAAGGTCTGATGACTAGAAAGCAAGAGGGAATTTTAAAAATATTTTAAAATAATGCGTAAAATTGAATAAATATACTATTTATATGTTAATGCAGGAAGAATTTCACTTTTAACGTAAAAAAACACATATCGCTAGGATATGTGTATTAAAAATAAATTTGCCTATCACGTTCTTCTTTTAAAATTTCTACAGCCTCTCGGAAACGTTGAGAATGGACAATTTCTCGTTCGCGTAAAAAGCGTAAGCTATCATTTATATCGGGATCGTCTGATAAATCAATTAGCCATTGATAAGTCGCTCGTGCTTTTTCTTCAGCTGCAATATCCTCGTATAAATCTGCGATAGGATCTCCTTTCGCTTGAATGTAAGTGGCAGTAAAAGGAACACCACCTGCATTATGGTAAAACAAGGCGCTATCATGATTCGCATAATGCGCGTCTAATCCGGCAGCTTTCATTTGTTCAGGTGTTGCATCTTTTGTTAATTTATAAATCATTGTAGCAATCATTTCTAAATGTGCGAACTCTTCTGTACCAATATCGGTTAGTAAGCCAACGACTTTATCAGGAATTGTATAACGTTGATTTAAGTAGCGAAGAGCAGCAGCCAGTTCGCCGTCCGCACCGCCATATTGTTCAACTAATAATTTGGCGAGTGCTGGATTACAAGTACTCACTTTAACTGGATATTGTAATTTTTTTTCATAAATCCACATAGTTTCTCTCCTTTATCCCGCTATTTGCTGCCCGTAAACTCCACTTGATTAAAGTTTCATTTTATATTTGCCATGGCCACGGTCCTTGGCTCCATTGCCATGGAGCGTTAGAATAACTATTTCCGAACTGCTGAAGTGGCCCGTATTTTTCTTCAATTTTTTGTTGGAATACTCTTCGTTTATAGGAGAAATCATTGAATTGATTTATAGCTGCAGTATCGTCGGGGTGCGTATCTAAATAGAGGGTAAGTTCAACTAATACAAAGTCTAGTTCTTGTAGTTCTTCAATCCATTTGTAATATTCATCAGGCAATGTTTGTGTCACGTTTTTATTCACCGTCCTTTTTTGTGAGGATTTTCATAAAAATCATAAAAAGCAGGCCATAAAGTCCCTTTTCTTAAAGCTTCGTTTGGTGGGAATTGGGGTAAGTTAGGTGGTTGAAAGCCCATAAATAGGTGTGGGGGAGTTGAGTAGTATTTCTTTCCAATTGGAGGGCAAGGATCATTTGGACCGTGATAAGGTATGTAAGATTTCATGAATTTATCCATGTTACACGCCTCCTTTATAAATGAAATATTCATCACTATGTATTGTATTCGTACATAATTGCAAATTATGACTCATATAGAAAACTAAAAGGGGCAGGGGGAGTGCGGATGGAAAGTGTTACAACATGTATTGTCTTAGAATCTAAAAACTTAAAGGAAACATTATATTTTTATGAAGGAATTCTAGGGTTTAAACCGAGCAAGGAGAGGCCACAAATACGTGTAACAGGTGTGTGGTATGATATTGGTTTAACGAGAATTTGTTTTGTTGTAAACAGGGGACTGGGAGAGCATAGAGAGACTGTTATATCATCAGTGAAGGAACTATTGTTAAAAGCTACAAATATCGAGCGTTTAAAGAAAAAGTTAGCGTTTTATCAAATATCATTTGTAGAAAAGCGCCGCGGTGAAGAAGTTAGAATAATATTTCATGATCCAGATGGTTATACACTCCAATTTATTTCAATAGAGAACATGGAAGAGAGTCTTTTACAATGTAATAATCTGAATGGTGAATGAAAAAAATATTGACAAGCTTAGGTAAATATTTTAATGTGATTGTATAAAACTGTGTATATAAAGGGGAGTAACTTATTACAGTAAAGTCGTCATTACAGGGAGAAACCCTCGGCTTTATTGGCAACGTTTCGTTGTTAGTGAGACCTTTACCAGCAATGGTAAAGGCCCCTTCTTGTCTTTTTTAGGACCCCTACCATATTTGGTAGGGTCCTTTTTGTATACAAAGAGAGGAGAAATAAAAATGAAAAAACTTATAAGTAGATTAAGAGTTGTATTTCATGTCCGCCGTTTTGTTCCATTCCTATTTGACTTTTTTACTTCAAAAGAGGTTTCAATAAAGAAGAAAATTTTATCTATTGCTTTTTTAGTTGGTTATGTAGCGATGCCGCTCGATTTAATTCCAGACTTCCTACCGTTCATTGGTATTTTAGATGATATTGGAATTGTGTTATTTATTTTGAACCGAATTGTAAAGATGGCGCCAGTTCAATTACAAGAAAAGCATAACGTAAACGTAGGATAGGAGTTGAAAATATGGAGCAAATTATTTTAGATATAATCGAGTTTTTAAAGCAGTTTTCTTATTTTGGAGTTGTGTTAGCATTAACGTTTGAATTTATTCCAGCAGAAGTAGTTTTGCCCATGGTTGGGTATTGGGTATATGAGGGAGATATGAATTTTTGGCTAGCTGTATTAGCTGGAACGCTTGGCGGAACGACAGGACCTTTAACGTTATATGCGCTCGGGTATTACGGTGGTCGTCCTCTATTAATAAAATACGGGAAATACTTCTTCATTAAAGAAGAACAAATTCAAAAAGCAGATGATTTCTTTGAAAAATATGGACCGGTTGTAGCATTTGTTGGACGCTTTGTGCCAGGAGTTCGAACGCTTATTTCCGTTCCATGTGGTATGGCGAAAATGAACATATGGAAATTTAGCATATATACATTTGTAGCAATGTTCCCATTAACGACTTTGTATATTTATTTTGGAATGAAATTAGGTCCGCATTGGGAAAAAGCAGCGGGTGTTGTTGGACAATATATGCTACCGATATTAGCCGTCGTTCTTATTATTGTAGGTGGTATTTTAATCTATAAATTTATGAAAAAACGAAACAGATCGGAATCTATCTAGTCATTGGTAATGGAATTTGCATATTTTTTGAAAATAGATGAATAGTACAGGCAAAAGACTCTGAGGGACATACACATATAGGGAATATAAAAGAGAGAGGGGAAACAACTATGTCTTGTGAGTGCTCAGGGTCAGCATTAACTTGCTGTCCAGATAAAAATTATGTACAAGATAAAGTGTGTAGTCCGTGGTCTGCTACTGTAGTTGCAACAGCAATTGATAATGTTCTTTATACAAATAATATTAACCAAAATGTAGTTGGTACTGGTTTTGTTAAATATGATGTTGGTCCAGGTCCAATTACTGTAGAAGCGCTTGATTCTGCTGGGGCTACAATTGATACACAAACATTAAACCCAGGAACGAGTATCGCTTTTACGTATCGCCGCTTTGCTAGTATACAAGTTGTGTTACCTGCAACACCTGGTGGAACGTATCAGGGAGAATTTTGTATTACAACACGTTATCCACTTTCATAGTAGAATAGGAGAGGATCGAAATGGGAATGAGAAGTTCCGGTTTGTCTTGTTGTTCTAATAAAACACTTGTGCAAGATCAAGTATGTACAGACTGGTCTATTACAGGTGCTGGTACTCAAATTGTATATACGAATAATATTACACAAGAAGTATATGGTTCAGGTTATGTGAAATATGATGTAGGCGCGAATCCCATTACAGTTGATTTTTTAGTCGGTGCTACAGTAGTTGATACAATTACTGTACAACCACAAAGTAGTGGTACTTTCACTGTACGATATTTTACTACTGTCCGAATTACTACGACAGGAACAACTGTTAATCAAGGCGAGTTTTGTATTACAGTACGTTATCCAATTTCATAAAAAAAGCATACCGTAAATGGTATGCTTTTTTTAATTGAGGAAGTAATAAAATTGGTATTCTATAAGCAACATGTAAATTGGCAACAGTACTTGCTTTCTAAATATAGTGAAGGATTATTTTGTATATTAATAATAC
>NZ_JBFPJH010000188.1:0-6450 GCF_040838255.1 Bacillus sp. C30
ATATTGCTCCTATCGTTAAAAGTATCATAACACCACCCCTATATATTTCATGTTATTACACCTTTCGCTATTATATGAGCTGAATCCTTTTTAGAAAAATAAACGTAACAAAATAATCACAATGACGCCTGTTAATACTGTTCCTAATAAACTACGAGTATATATTGCAACAAGAAATGTTGGAATTGCTGCAATAAGGTAATCCCACTGCACCGTCTCGTGCATAAATAGTACTTGAGCTAAGAGTGCTGCTAATATCGCAATTGGTATGTAATTTAACCATTTTAAACCCCAGTCTGGAATTTGTAGTTTGCTAAATACGAGTAGAGGTAAAATACGTGGCACGAGTGTAACTGCTCCTGCTGCTAGTAAAAGTAATAATACGTCTAATCTCATTTCCATTTTTCAATCCCCACTCCAATCGTCGCAGCTAATAAGGTTGCAATGATAACTGCTATACTATCTGGCATAAATAAGTGTGAAACATATGCAATAATAATAGCTACAATTGCAACAGTAAGATGAATTGCTAGTTTCGGTTTGCTACTTATAAGCTGAAGAACAAATAGTCCGATAAACATTGCTGGTAATGCATAATCCATCCCGTACGTATGTGGATCTGGTATCCATTCACCAAAAAGCCCGCCGATAATCGTAGCGATAATCCAATTTAAATATGCTGTTACATTAAGCCCCATCATCCATTTCTCGCCTAAATAGCCTTTTTGCGCTGCTTGTTGCACTGCAACACCGAAAGTTTCATCTGTAATTTGCGAACCAATTATTAAGTTTTTAAATAGAGGAATCTTTGTGAAGTAAGGTGCGAGTGCCGCACTCATTAATAAGTGGCGTAAATTAACAAAGAACACGGTAAAAATAATTGCGGAAGCAGGAGCACCAGCTGCATACATACCAGCTAATATAAATTGGGCAGAACCTGCATAAATTAAAGTGGACATAAAAGCAATTTCAATGATGGAGAAACCAGCTGTTTTCGCAATAACACCAGCCGCTATACCAATGCTCAAATATCCAAATACAGTTGGTAAACAATCCTTTACACCTTGTTGAAATGTATCCTCGCTCTGCAATGTCATATGTGCCTGAGCTTTATTCACCTTTCTCTCCCTCCATTTCTTCCATACTACGTTTTCCTGTTACGACGTGAACTAAATCTATATTTTCTCGCCATAACGTATCTAATTTATCAGCTCCAAATTCCTTCGTAATCTCTTCCACCATAATGTCATGCCGCACATACTCCGTAGCAACGAGAACTAAAGCTGGGTCGTACGTTGTAACAGCCCATGAAGTGCTATCATTTGAGAAGTTGGCAATTAACACTTCTTCCCCATCACGTGCGATAACAGTTAAATGACCACCCATTCTCTTTTCAACAACGTGAGGCGTCATATAATTATGATGAAATGTCGCTCCTATTTTTGTTTCTGGAGCACCAAATAAGATTGAAAATATATGTACTCCTTCCGCTTCCTTTTTATGAATAAGCGGTTCAATCTCATGCACTTGATCTTCCCATATAGAAATCCATAACTCTTCCTTTGCTCTACTAATTATATTGCATATTTCTTTCAAAACACGATCATTTGAGCGAATATGCGAAATTACATCAATTTGTCGCTCCTGCTCTAAACAATTTAATTTTCGGTCTAAAAATTCAAATGATTTCTCGAAATCTTTTCGCATTCGATCCATTAATTCAGTAGCTGGTACTGGTACATATTTCACTGGTTCAGAAGGAACTAAATGTACTGCACCTTTATCCATCAACTTGCCAAGTACTTCATAAATCATTGAACGGGGTACACCTGTTTGTTTACTAACTTCATAACCTGTTACTGGATAATGTTTTAATAAACCAATATACGCTTTACATTCATATTGAGAAAAACCTAACTTTTGTAATTCTTTTATAATTTCATCCATCGGTAATCCCTCACAATCTAAATAACTCTCATTTCAAAACGATGCATTTTATATTAGTAGTTATTACTATACCTACTAATATAAAAAAGAAGACTTATAAAGTCAATTGATAATTCTGAAATTTTAAAACGAAATAAAAAGCCTTCTTGTGAAAGGCTTTTTGTACATACTATTCCACTTATTTTAACTGCAAAGTATTTGATATGTTCCCCTCCAGATGCTCACGTAAGGTTGAACCTGTATACTCTTCCCTAAACACACCTGCTCTCACGAATAAAGGAATGACTTCACTAAAGAACAAATCCAATGATTTTGGAGGCCCCCCTGGAATTGCAATAAATCCATCTAGTGCCCCTGCTTCAAATCTTTCCATAATTTGCTTACAAACATCTTGTGGTGTGCCAATAGCGACCCAATGAGCAGAACCAACAACTTCTGGTCGTTCTAGTATTTGCTCAACAGTTGGTTCATTTTTTATGATGAAATTCCGTAATAATTCGGCATGTGTTTTACTACGTACAGCTTGATTTCTACTTGGTAGCATATGTTCAGTAACCTTACTTTCTAATGGCATCCCTCTAACATCTAATCCGAGAACCATTTCGAGTAAAGCGTACCTCTTCTCTTTTGTAAGGTGTTGATGAGCTTGCCTGTGCATTTCTAGCGCTTCTTCATATGAATCGCCAATAAAGAAATATAAACCAGGCAATACACGTATATCATCTTGCTTTCGGCCATGCTTTTCTGCTCTTCTTCTTAAATCTTGACGAAGTTCAATTCCTGTTTCTATATCTGGCATCGCGGCGAAAATTGCATCCGCAACAGAAGCAGCGAAATTCCGGCCAGACTCTGACGCACCCGCTTGAAATAAAGGCATTTCCCCAGAAATATGTTGCGGAACATTAAGTGGACCTTTCACCTCAAAGTGTTCCCCACTATGCTCAATTGGCTGTACCATTTCTCTAATTACGTCTGCGTTGTCTTCTTTCAAAACTTCATAAGGATGACTCCTCCAAAGTTTTCTTACTAGCTCTGTACATTCTGCCGCTTTCGCGTATCGTTCCTCGGATGGTGGCATCCCTGCCTCACCAAAGTTTTCAGCACCATCAATTGATGTGACAATGTTCCAACCTACTCGGCCGTTACTAATCCAATTTAAAGATTGTAGTTGCCTCGCTAGTATATATGGTGGATAAAATGATGTTGAAGCGGTCGTAACCACTCCAATCTTTTCTGTCGCATAAGCAATTGCAGTAAAAAGTAATGTTGGATCTAAAATTACATTCCCCTTATTACGTGCAATTAAATCTGGATGTGCCACTAAATAATCCGCTTTAAAAACAAAATCTAACTTAGCCTTTTCTGCCTGTAGTGCCAACTCTACTTGTTCATCTATCCCTGAATTAAACATACTCTCTTGTTCTTTCTTTCTAGAAATCAAACATAGTCCAATGCAAAGCTGTTTTTTTGTAGACATATGTACACACCTTCCCCTTAGTTTTTAATTCACCTAGTTAAACAAGTGATGCGACCATCACATCTTGTATTTTTTATAACGCATAAAACGATAATGATTATCAATATCATTTTATGATGTAACTGAAATAAAAGCAACAACAAAAAAGACTCCCGCTAACGGGAGTCTTTTATCTCAATATTTCATTTGCTTCTTTTTCATAAATTTTATCAAATGAAGTCATAATACGCTGCGATGCTTGAATCATTTTTTGATTCGTCATAAGGTCAGCCATTTCTTTCGTCATATCCACATTTGAATTTTCTAGCATATGATTACGTACTGCCCCTGTTCCATTCGGTAAATCAGCAACGTTTCCTTCTGCTAGTGTAAAACTTTTATTTTCACGTTGTACGAGGCGAGCGTTCGTTTCTACGTCTACTGTTTTCGTTTGCAATTGTGCAATTACTATTCTCTTAATATCTGGATCTTGCAGCGTTCCTTCGTTAATTTCTCTATAAATTTCTCCATTATTAGATACGAAGAAATCAACATTTTCAGGAATACGAATACGTTCATTATTTACATCCATAACATAAGCACCTGCAGATGTTTGTAAATAACGATCACTATTTACTGTAAAGCTTCCGTCTCTTGTTAAAAATGTTTCATTATTTTTAGAAGTAACGAAAAATGATGATGTGCCAGCCGCACCGTCGTCTAAAAAGAAATCTGTAGCACTATTTGTCATTTGTACATTTCCTTGTACTAAGTTCACATGCGTCGCAGCTGGTATGACAGCGTAATCGACCGAGCCGATATTTGTCGCCGATCCGTCTCCGCGGCGATATGTGTCTTGCACATCAAATACTTTAGACGTCATGTTTTCTGCTTTAAATCCTGTCGTTTGGGCATTTGCAACGTTATTTGAATGAACATTAATATGCTGCATGTAATTCATCATACCCATAGAACCTATATAAAGACCGTTCATACTCGTTTGAATAAGGCAAGTGCCTTATTCTTCACCTCTTTTCTTACGATGTTTGTAACATTTGTTTTGCTAAATGTTCAGCTGTAGCGATATGTATATGTTGCTTCACGTCTTGTCCATCTGTCATTAATACAATTGGAGCTGATGATACAGCTGGAATTTTCAACAATTCACCACTACTCGCTGTTTCATCAAATTTCGTAAACACGATACCATCAATATGAATATCTTTAAAGTTCGTAATGATTTCAATCATGTCTTTACTTTTCATAGAAGCTGATAATGTTAAACAAATATAATCTGGCTCTACTTGTCCCATCGTCTCAATCATTTCTTCAACCGTTTCTGACGTACGATAATTCTTCCCGGCTGTATCTATTAATATATAATCGACGCGCGCTTCTTCTTTAAAATAAGTGAGCGCCCTTGTCATAGCTGCTTCATCTCGCACAGCGATTACTTCTGACCCAATTGTTTTTACGTAATCTTGTAATTGCTGCACTGTTCCAATGCGAGAGTGGTCCGTCGTAATAAAACCAACTGTTTTTCTCTTAGCGTGAAACTGCCATGCCATTTTCGCAAGTGTCGTCGTTTTTCCAACGCCAGTTGGACCTATTAATGCAATCGTTTGTACTTCTTTTTCAAATACGTTTTCAGTATTGAAATGAGATCTCATATCTTCCAATATGTATCCGATGACTTCCTCTTCTGTAATCATCGTTGCATTCTCAAACTTCACTTTTAATTTTTCAGCATATGCATGAATGAAATATTGTTCCACATCGTTTTGTTCTAACATCCGAATTACTTTTTGAATAATAAATGGCACAGATTCCTGCTTTTCTTTTTTTACAACTACTTCTTCTTTCTTTACAGGAATAGCTTGTTTCACAGTAGGCTGTTTTTTCGTTACTTTCGTCGCCTCCGTATGTTTCACAACGACAATCCCTTTTTCAAACAGTTGTAATAGTTTCTCTTTTTTTCTTGCCCATTCTTCACTATTTCCTGTTTGCATCGCTGCGTACGGCATAGAAGTCGTTACGTTTTCTAAATTGTGCAGTACCGATTGAATTCCATTTGCCTTCACAATTTCTTCTGAAGGTTCATTTACAACATCCATTAATTGTTCATGAAATTGAGTTACGCCTTCGTTACTTTCTTCCTGTTTATCTTCAGGAAAAGCGACTAACATTTCATAATTCTTCTTCCAAAAAAACGGGATGTTTCGTTTTACACTTTCATCGACAACGTAGTAATAATCTGTACCATATTGGTCAAATAACTTTCGATACAATTCATTTTTCGAAGCTGCTTTTATTCGCATTAACGCTTCTTTTTTTTCTGTACTTTCCATTACTTCACCCCCTACTATTCAATATAAGCAATTTGATCTACAACAATTTCTGGTGCTAATTCACTAATACATAATACTTTAGCTTCTATTTGATAACGTTCAAGAAGTCTCACAATCGCAAACCTGAAATCTTTTCTGCGTGTTAATAATACTGGCTCTCTTCCCATTAAACGAGCTTGTTTGAAAACGCGCTGTACTTGCTCTACTACTCGCGTTTCTAAATCTAAATCCCAGTTTAATAAATAACCTTGGTATGAATTATTAACAACATCCGCATCTAACTCGATTGAATCAGCGAAAAGCGCTGCATAAATTTTTCCATCAGGATTTTTCGCACTCTCACAAATAACTTTTGAAATACATTCACGAACAAATGCAGTGACACCATCAACATGGTTTTGATAAATTTCTTTCCCGTCAATAATACCTTCAATAATTGTTGGTAAATCACGAATTGAAATTCCTTCTTTCAGAAGTTGTTTAATAACATTTTGCACGAGTGATAAATCGATTTCTTTCTTCTTAATTTCTTCTAATAAAACGCCATTATCAGTTTCAAGCGAGTTAATCAAGTCTTTCACATGTTGACGCTGAATTAACTCATGAAGATTACGCCTAACGACAACATCTAAATGCGTAATTAATAGGTTCTGGTGCAAAAACACTAAAGCTTGTGCAATGAATCTGTAAATCTTGGAT